>DASPQI010000290.1:0-7934 GCA_035625045.1 Syntrophales bacterium
GTTCGTTTCAGGTTGTTCCTGACGGCTCTTTTTAAAAACTCGTTCTCCAACGTGACCTTGCCAAGCAAACATTCAAGCTCTCGAACCCTCGCTGCCAGTTCCGCTTCTCTGGAAGGTTCGGCATCCAACTTGCCGGTAGCGTATTGTCTCTTCCATGTATACAGCTGACCGTAAGAAATGTTGTAACGCCTGCACAGTTCCGCAGGCCCAACTGTTTCACTGAGCAATTGCTCTACAACTGATCTTTTAAAATCCTGGGTGAACCTTCGATACTTCATGACATGATCCTTTCTCCCCTATGGGGAACTGATCCTGTCTAATACTCTATCATATTTTGAGCAATGAGTCGGGTTCACTCCATGGAGTCATGATTTCTGCGATCAGGACTTGAGGTAGCTGTGGAGGCCGGGCAGGTAATTGACGCCAAGATACGTGAACAGGACACAGGCAAACCCGATGACAGACATAAGGGCTATGCGCTTTCCCCGCCACTCTCTCACCAACCGCACATGAAGCATGGCCGCGTAGACAAGCCATGTAATCAATGACCATGTCTCTTTTGGATCCCAGCTCCAGTAAGACCCCCATGCATAATGCGCCCATACAGATCCCGTTATAATCCCCAATGTCAGGAAGATGAAACCAAGAGCCGTGCTCTGATAGATAAGTTCGTCCAAAATGCCCCTCGAGGGCAAAAAGCGAATCATCGACGCTGGATGGCCTCCTGCATGATGGTCAAGACCCTTTACAAAATACATGATACCCAAACTGCAAGCGATGGCAAAGGCGGCATATCCCATGAAGCACGCCATGACATGGCTTGTCAGCCAGTTGCTCTGGAGTGCCGGGATCAACGGCTGTATCCGGCTGTTTATGTTGGGTGAGAGGGAAGCAAAGGCCATGGCGAGAAATGCGAGGGGAACAACGAATGCGCCCAGGCTTTTGTTTTTGATCCGCCACTCAAAAACCAGATAGAGGAGGACAACGGTCCAAGCAAAAAAAATCAGAGATTCATAGAAATTGGACAGGGGCGCATGACCAATCCCCATTCTGTAGGATTCGATCCAGCGAAGGATCAGCGCCGTCGTCTGCGCTGCAAGACCGATAAACAATGTAATCGATGCGAGACTTCCCCAGAACTCCTTGCCCCTGATCGTTCTTATGAGGTATAAAACAAAGGCCGCAAGATAGATGAAGGTAACCCAGCTAAGGATTACGGTATTGATCATGAATCCACACCTCCGCTTTTTATATCTTCTCAACTAAGTGGGCTATTTCCCTGTTCAGGCCCACGGTGTCTTTATTTGTCTTGCCGGCTATGCTTATGCGTGTGTTCTTCCCCTGCATGTCGATCCTGATCCAAATCTGCAGATGCGAACAAAAAAAGACAATCATAAATCCGAAAACGAGAAGGAAAGACCCGGCAACAACAACGGGGACACCTGGGTCCCGTGTGATCTGCAGCCCTGTGTAGTTTTTCGTTTGAATCATGGCAAGGGAAAAAACATATGGGGTGAAGATGCCCGGATTGAATATCTGTGCACGTTCTATGAGGCCGGGATTTTCCTCCATGATCTGTTCGATGTCTTGGAAAACCCAGAACTGAAAATTGCCCTTTGCCGACTGTATGCCAATCTTTACCGCAGGACCCATGCGCATGAAGTTCTCTTCCATGCGTAGAATCTTTGCTCTTCCATCATTTCCCGGCAGATCAAACTCCGTGCCAATGTGAGCCTTGACCGCAAGTGATTTATCACGACCTTTCCTGATACCGATGACGGCATAGGACGGAACAGTACCGAAATTCGCCTGATAAAAGCGAATCCCTTCAACGGTTGCGGGATGATTGACGAATATCGGCCTCTGTTGAAGAATATTCCCGTTACGTAAAAAGGTGAGATCGGAACGATACACTTTCGGCGTGCCGTCTTCATAGTAGTCTATGGAAAAACGATCGCAACGCACGGCGAAATCAAGCTTTCTAAAATCCGTTTTCCCCTGAAGCTTAACTCGATCGACCGCTTCGCCTTCAGCAAGATCTACATAAGCATCGAAGCCAAAGAAAAAACCGATGATCATACCTGTCAGAATAATCAGGACGCCGAGATGAACAACATAAACTCCAAGGTGCGAAAACCTTCCTTTTTCACTATTTATGAAGGTACCTTCCTCTGTATACTTTCGCCTAATACCTTTGTACTTCTTCTTCAAGAGAACTTCGAGCCTCTCTGCCTCCTCCTCGAGATGTCTTTCAACGAGAAAGACCCGGTCTGAAGGCAGGTTTGCGAAGATTTCTGCTTCATCAGGGGCGGATACTTTACGGTAAAGTTTCCAGGAAGCAGGCAGTCGATTTGCCGAGCAGACGACCAGATTGATGGATAGGAGGAGCATGAGGCCGATAAACCATGTGGAATGGTAAATATTGAATAATTGCAGCTCCCGGCAAATGGATACCATTCCGGGACTGAAACGGCCGGCAATTATATCAGCTTCTTGCTGAGGAATTACGGTGCCTAAGATGGAGGCAACGGAGATGATAATAAAAAGGGCTATTGTCAGTTTCACGGAGGATAAGAGAGAACGGAGGCTTATTTTTCGTCTTCGCATTATTTAACACCTTGCCCGAAATAGGGCCGCACAGCAAAAAATGATTTAAGGGTTCAAGATGAAATAAATTTTATTATATCCTGCAAAGGAAAGCGATGATGTTTTTTAGGCTCATACATTCCTCATCTATAACATGCGGACATCACGCCTGATGTGATAACGCAGAGGCGCCGTGATGCGGCGTTCTGCCCTGTGCCTTATGCCATGTCTCACGCTATCTCGAAAAAATCAGTACCAGAAATTCCTTCAATTCCTCCCACGATTTTTCATCGGCCTCTCGGTTGTATGCAATCGGCATCTTGAACTTCTTGCCCAATTCATCCGCGTCTGGATTGGTGAAGCTGTGAACAGCCCCTGGATAGGAGATGAACCGGAAGTCGGCATTAGCATTCTTCATCTCCTGCATAAATGCCTCAATCTGCTCTTTCGTAGTGAACTTGTCATCAGCACCATTGAGGACCAGGATCTTTGCCTTGACAGAGCCGGGCTGAGCAGGTTTAACGGCCGCCAGACTCCCGTGGAAGCTGACAACACCCTTGAGGTCTACACCCTGCCTTGCCATGTTGAGAACTATTCCGCCGCCGAAACAATAGCCAATCGCCGCGATTCGGGATGGGTCGACTGTGGACTGACTTTTCAGAAGGTTCAACCCCGCCATGACGCGTTCTTTTGCAACGTCAAAATTTTTCATAATCCCTGATGAGAACGACTTCGCATCATCTGGGTGTGTTGCCGTCTTTCCTTCCCCATACATGTCAACGACAAGGGCGGTATATCCAAGCTCTGCCAGCATCCGTGCCCGCTTGCGGCCATAGTCAGTAAGTCCCCACCATTCATCAACCACCAACACCCCGGGTTGCTTGCCTTTGATACTCTCATCATAAGCAATATAACCCTTCATCTGTACATCCTGGACTTTATACTTTATATCCATCCCTTTGATTTTGGCTTCTGCGCCAGCAAAATCTGCCAGCCCTAAAATCAATACAAAAATAATAAGCATCCCTGATAATCTTTTCATGGCATCCTCCTTCTGGTTTAATAATCTCTTTATTCTAAAACAGAACATTCAGCACGCGGTCTATCTCCTTCAAAACATCCAGGATATCCGCGGCCTCTCCCGGTTTCAGAACTTCAGGTTTGATCGTCGATAACAAAGCCTTCACTGCCTCAACCGCTTTACCCAGATTCAGATCGTTGTCCATATGCTCGACAAACGCCTTCCTGATATTAATTGCCTTTTTAAAGCGGACCTGCGGCTTACCGCGCGCCCTGGCCCTGATACCGTGTGACAGGCGCTTGAGCGTTTTAAGCTTATCCGCGGCCTTCCGCATATTCCTTTCCGAGTAATTGATCCTCTGGCGATAATGATTGCAGATAAGGAAAAATCTGATTTCGGCGGGGCTGTACCCTTCTCTGATCAACATGTCCGTGTAGTAAATATTACCCCTGCTTTTGGACATCTTCCGGCCGTTTACAAACAGATGTTCACAATGGAGCCAGAACCTGGCCATAGGATAGGGTCTGACCGACTCCAGGATCGCGCGTGTGTAGTCGTGATGGCGGATCAGGTTATCGATCCCCCCGCAGTAGATGGAAAGCGTCTCATGGAAATAACGGTTGACCATGCTTGCATCCTGGATGTTCCATGCCGGTCTTCCCGGTCCTATTTTCGTATCCCAGTAATCCCTTTCTCCTTCTTTGCGGCCGTGCCAGAGAACAAAATCACCGAGATTCCAGCGCATGCCCGGATAGGTATCCTTGCTAAAGTGCCTTTTTGCTTTCGGCCACCGCGACATGTCGAGGCCGTAAATTTTTCCGAAGCCGGGAAATTTTAACGGATCAAAATATACATCACCTTTATGCCAGTATGCCGTCTTGCGGTCGATCAGTTGCCGTATGATGCAGACCGCCTCATCCACCGCCCGGGAAGCACGGGGGCGATAGTCCGGTCTTTTCATCTTCAGAAGGGACGCCTCATTAAGAAAAGATTTGATGTTGACTTCCGTCAGGCGTCTTACCGTCTTATGCCTTTTTTCAGCTTCGACCACAGCCTTGTCCTCGATGTCGGTGAAATTCAGACCACGCTTCACCTTATAACCGGAAAATTCCAGATATTTAACCAGGACGTCTTCAAACAAAAAAGTCCGGAAGTTGCCGATATGCGCCCTCTGGTATACCGAAGGGCCGCAGGTGAATACGTTTACGCGATTGGGATTGACAGGTCTGAATGCCTGCAATCGTTTCCCCATTGAATTGTAAAGGTGAAGCATGTTTCTCTGTTTCCTTTCCCAGCACAGAATTTGTGCAAAAAATAGGATCTTCCCTCATTCAGCCGCAATCAGGGAACGAGGTTCAAGTGTTTGAACCATTCCATTGAATCCCCGGCCTTCCAATTTATTACTATCGTAGCATCAGTTTCTTCCACCTGCCCCGGTGAAACCACCAGGCCATCATGATCCCCTGACAGATCATCGATACAACCATGGCAGACCAGACGCCAGGCGCACCGAACCCCATAGAGAGCGCCAGGAACGAGGCGAGGGGGAGCCTGATTAGCCACATCGATATAATGATCACCCACATGGTTCCCCTCGTATCACCTGCCCCCTGAAGGCCGCCTCCCATCACTGTGCTTAAGGCCAGAAAGGGCTCGGAAAGCATATTAAATCTGATATACCGAGCTGTCTCGGCAAGAACGGGGGTTTCTCTGGTCAGGATTGATGCGAAGCCCTCCGCCCAGATAAAAATGACAAGCGCCATAATACTGGTGATCACGATGCCGGCGCCGGCAAGTTTCCAGCCCATCTTTTCGGCCCTTTGGGGATCTCCGGCACCCAGATTCTGGCCTACAATGACAGATGCTGCCATATTCAGGGCAAAGGCAGGAAGAAAAATGATAGCCTCAATCCTCAAACCGTTAGCAATGGAAGCAAGAGCGACAATGCTCGATTCTTTCAGCCTACCGAGAATATTGAACAGGATAATGCTCGCCATGTTCCATGCTATTTGCAGAAACGCAGCCGGCCAGCCGATGTTGAAAATGATTTTTATCGTCTCAAGAGACAGGGTTCCGGGATTCGCATAAACAGGCCGCCACCTGCGACTAAACCAGAGGAAGACCAGGTTCGTGACGGTTCCCAATATCGTGGAAATGGCTGTTGCCAGTGCAATGCCCGGATAGCCAATCCTCGGGAAGGGAAATATGCCGAAAACGAGAAGGAAGTCGAGCGCGATATTGGCCAGGCTGAAGATAAACATTGTTATGAGGGGTTTTTTCACCTCTGCGCTTGCGCGAAAAATGGCATTTGAAATGATGAGGAGATAATTCGGCCCGAGTGCGAATGCGAAAATTCTAAGAAATTTTTCGGCAATTTCTCTGATTTGCGTAGGGAAGCCGGCCAGGGAGATGATGCCGCGATAGAACAAGAGACACATTGCCGTAAAAGCCGCAGCAATCAACAGACCGAAAATGAGCGACTGCTTTGCGGCATCAACAGCCTTGTCTGTTTCTCCCGCACCGATAGCCCTCGAAATCACGGCCAGCGTGCCTATGCTGATGGCATTTGCGATTATAATGACAAGGAAATATATCTGTGTGATGAAGCCGACAGCAGCCTGGACATCCGGGCTGATAAGGCCTGCAACGTAAACATCGGTGAAGCCGACAAAGAAGCCGAAGATCATCATGATAAGCATCGGCCAGGAGAGTCCCCATATAGAGGTCCAGATACTTCCCGTGGTCACATCGATAATCCGGTCTTTAAACATCGCTTTCGACCTCATGCAAAAACGCATCTCTTCAGTGAATATAGATGTACGGAACAGAAAATTCAATGAAATCTATGCTAATGAATTGATCAGATATTTCTGGAGGGTTTTATAGCTTTCGACATCACTATCCACTAAAGAAGTTCCTATGTATGTCTCACTGTTGGAATGAAGCACATATCGGGGCAGGCATTCAATAGTGACTGGCGCTTCACTGTTCGGCAACGTGAAGGTAATAGAAATATTGCATCTCTTCCTGTTTTCTTCTATTTTACAAGAACCAGGCATTGAAATCCGCACCCCACCGAGAGAGATATCCAATACCAATCCGGTTTGCAATAACGCCTTGTCATTTGACTCTGTGGTGCTTATTAAAGCAGATAAAGTAACCTTTTTCCGCGGATAATGCCGCTTTTCCTGTTCCACCTTTTTCTTATAAAACTCGGGATACAGCTGTTTCGCGCAGCTGGGACAGATGCTATGCGTAAAAATCAGGTTGGAATGATCTGCCAGATACGACTCGACCTGCATCCAGTATCCGTCATCAGACCGTATGTTCTTGCAGTTCGCACAAATCGGAAGCAGTCCGCTTAATATTTTTACGTTTTCCAGTGCTTCTTTCAGCTCTTTTATTAATCTTTCCTTTTCTGCCAGGGTGTAAAAACGCTCAATGGAATATTTTAAAGAACGGACGAGAAGAATGCCGTTAATCTGATTTTTATTTAAATAGTCCTGAACACCAACCTGCATGGCCTTTATAGCGACAGCCTCATCATCAAGACCTGTTAAAACAATGATCGGGGTATTTTTTTCCCGCTCCACCATTTTTTTTACAGTGTCCAGGCCACTGCTGTCAGGAAGCGACAGATCCAGTAGAATTACATCCATCTTATTTTCAGACAGATAACTCAAAGCATCTTCGCATGTTTTCCTGTGTACCAACTCATAGCGAACATCATCCGTTTCCTTTACGTCGTCCTCATAAATCATTTCTTTTATCAGGGTGGCATCATGTATATTATCCTCGACAAGAAGAATTTTTAATACAATTGACATGTCATTTTCTCTTTTTGTAGCGCAATAATTAATAACTGGCTTTACTCAATAATATAAATTTTTCTTAAAGTACAATATTATACGGATAATCACAATAAGGGATATCCCTATTAACAACATCGAAAATTCTGACAACAAACCTCTAAAATCCTGATCGAATGACAGTGCATAGATATTGTTATACATAATTTATACCTACCATTATTCTTCCATTTAATCCCTATTGTGCTTTTTCTATCCGGGCACTACTGTTTAACCTAAAGAGCAAACAAGTATACTGCGTATATTTTAACTTACCCACTCCGGGGTGGGATCTCTATCAAAAGAAAAATGCTCAGAGGATTGTCTGTGGGAAGAAGACTGAATAAATCTCAAATGAATTTACCTTCCGGTTACAGAGTGGAAAAATTACCGGGAATTTACGTAAAGGACCGGAGCCGCCGGCGTCACAGGAGCCTTCCGTCGAAGGTGTCTAGGCAGGTAAAAAAGTTTGAACTACT
>DASPQI010000291.1:0-5665 GCA_035625045.1 Syntrophales bacterium
GATTTTATCATCAGTGTGAGTCCTGATGTTATTATCCTACTTGTGAATGCATCTGCACTCGAAAGAAGCCTCTACCTTCTCTCAGAGATACTGCTTTTGGGCCCTCCCGTAGTTGTCGCCGTCAATATGATTGACGTTGCCGAAAGTCATGGTATCCATATCGACGTGAAAGCACTCCAAAAGTCCCTAGGGATACCGGTTGTCCAGATGGTAGCGTCAAAGAACAGAGGGATCAAAGAGCTTGTATCTACGATCATTGCTGTTTCCAAGGGTGAGAAAGAATATGCGCCCAGGTTGCCTGAGGTTTCACGTGATCACAGGGCTATCTTTGACCGTCTTATGGAACTCATTAAAGAATGTGTCAGGCCTCCCTTTACCGTCCGGTGGACAGCGACAAAGCTCATGGAGGGTGATCCGGAAATTTCTAAAATGATGGAAGGCATTGTACCTGTCAACATCTGGAGCGAGATCCAATCACTTCTCGTTAAACATGAGGATTCCCTGCATGCTGTGGTTGGCGGCAGGTATGACTGGATCGAGGAGGTTGCCAGGGCGGCCGTTTCGAGGTTCAAAATGGGACAGGTCGTTATGACCGACAGGATCGACCATATCCTCACCCGTCCTGTTTTTGGCATTCCGATCCTCCTTGCGGTTTTTGCGAGTGTTTTCATGCTTACCTATAAGGTTGGATTCCCCCTGCAGAAACTGATGGAAGGACTCTTCAATGTCTTCGGCCAGTGGGCGGAAGCGTCACTGGTTTCTTTTCATCCATGGCTCAGGGGATTCTTCATCAACGGCATCATCGGAGGTGTGGGGTCTGTCCTGACTTTGCTCCCCATACTGCTGATATTTTTTGCCGTCATGGCTTTTCTGGAAGATGTCGGATATATGGCCAGGGCGGCGTTTGTAATGGACCGATTCATGCACCTCGTGGGTCTTCACGGGAAGAGCTTCATACCTATGTGTCTGGGTTTTGGATGTAATGTGCCGTCGGTTCTGGGCACAAGGATTGTGGAGTCCAAGAGGGAGCGGCTGCTGACAATATTCCTGATACCTTTCGTCCCGTGCACGGCAAGGCTTGCCGTGCTCACCTTTGTGGCCGCCGCCCTGTTTGCGCAGAAGGCGACTTTTGTTTCCTGGTCATTGCTGGCCATGAACATCCTTGTATTAGGCGTGATAGGTATACTGATCAATAAGTTTATTTTGAAGGATGAGCCGATGCCCTTTATCATGGAACTCCCCCTTTATCATAAACCCGACCCCAGGACGATAGGAATTGTTGTGTGGGCGAGAACGGTCGCGTTTGTGAAGAGGGCCGGCACGGTCATACTGACCGTTTCTATCTTGATATGGTTTTTATCCTATGTTCCGGGTGGAAGGGTGGAAGACAGCGTTCTGGCGTGGCTCGGCCGTCTCTTGGAACCTATAGGAAACCCGATGGGACTTGACTGGAAGATGCTGACTGCCCTGATTACGAGTTTTGTGGCGAAAGAGAACGCAATCGCTACCCTCAGCGTCCTTTACGGCGTTGGGGAACATGGGCTGCTTCAGGTATTACCGAATGCTGTAAGTCATGCCTCGGCGCTTGCCTTCCTGGTTGTGCTGATGCTGTTTATTCCCTGTGCCGCGACGGTTGCCGTGATGAAACGGGAGATGGGAAGCTGGAAGTGGTTTGTATCATCTTTGCTTTTGATGCTTGCAGTTTCTTTTCTTGGGGGCGTAATTGCCTATCATTTGGCGCTGTGGGTTGGACTATGATTTATTACGTGCCGTGAGGATGATCTGATATGGAAGACAAAAAGAGGACAATTTTTTTTAAAAAGGTTGATGAGGAGCCCTTTGCGAAACTTCTTAATATAAAATTGAAAGACGTGGCGGAAGGCTATGCGTTCTGTGAAATGGAGTACACGGAGCAGATGGATAACATTTACGGCATGGCGCATGGCGGCGCGATCTTTTCCTTGATTGATGAAGCATTCGAGATATCATCCAACAGCCACGGTAACATCGCTGTTGCCCTGAATATAAATGTAACATACATGAGACCGCCAAAGAAAAATACCATATTGACGGCGGAATCAAAGGAAATAAACAGAACACGAAGGACCGCTTCCTATCAGATTACGGTAAGGGATGACGATAATCTCATCGCGGTCTGTCAGGCTCTGGTTTACAGAAGGGATGAGGCGATTCCGTTTTTGCAGTCTCCTTGAGGTTGACTTTTTCAGTCACTGACTAACTGCACGCCGAGTTCCTCGGCTTCTTTCATCAATGCTTTGTTTTTTTCAATTTCTCCGGCATCCATAGCGCTTCCGTAAACCATGCCGACGATGCATGCCTGAACATATCCATATGCATCCTGGAAAGTACGGAGGGCATTGACGCAGCCGGATTTAAAAGGATCGTTATCACCATAACTCATGGCTATGGCGATCCGTTTGTCCGCAAAGACTTCACTGGCGTACGGCAGCAGGGCGAAACAGCGGTCCATCCACAGCTTCGTTTGTGCGGACATGGTAAACCAATAAACCGGACTGGCGATTACCCACGCATCCGCTTCGCGCAGCTTCCTATATACTGTCTGCATGTCATCTTTGATCGAACATCCTCTGCTGTTCGGTTTCTGGCAGGCATAGCATGATTTACACGGCGAGATTTTCATCCCGTGTATGAAGAGGGTCTCTACCTTCACGCCAACTGACTTTGCCCCTTTGGCAATCTGATCAGCCAGTATGGCGCTGTTCCCTTTCTTCCGTGGACTGCCGAGCAAAACAAGTACCTTCTTTACATTTTTCTTTTTCGCCATTTTGCACCTCACATATTATATTGTTATCTGCGTTTCTCGTAACCTTTCCATTTATTATTCAGCGATCATTTTTTCATAATATCTTAAAGTCCTCAAGCTCGCATTTAAATTTTAATTTATACAGCATTGTAACATTCGTATGGAAAGACGTACATAATTGTTACAATTTATTTAAGTAAATTTAGATGCACCATCTTAATCGCTTTGTCAATTCAGCAGCTTAGAAAAATAATCATGCCTGGCATTGTAATTGCTCTTCCTTCTGTACGTAGGTTTAAATTTATTGACTAAGGAGGTAAAAGGAATGAATACAGGAGATACAGCGTGGGTATTAACTTCTTCAGCACTGGTGCTCCTCATGACCATGCCGGGATTGGCCTTTTTTTATGGTGGCCTGGTACGCAGAAAAAATGTTTTGTCTATCTTGATGCAGTGTTTCATCATCCTGGCCATGATTAGTCTGCAGTGGATGTTGTGGGGCTACTCATTGACTTTTGGTCCAGATATTAAAGGAATCATCGGGAACCTTGATTGGTTCGCCCTTAAGGGAGTGGGGGGAACGCCGAACCCTGACTATGCGGCCACAATTCCCCATGCGGCGTTTATGGTCTTCCAGTGTATGTTTGCCGTGATCACGCCGGCCTTGATTATCGGCACATATGCCGAGAGGATCAAATTTTCCGCTTTTCTCGTTTTTACGATCCTCTGGGCTACTTTCGTATATGACCCCCTCGGCCACTGGGTCTGGGGGGCTGGCGGTTGGTTGAAGAACCTCGGCGCCCTGGACTTTGCGGGCGGCATCGTCGTTCATACCAGCTCCGGTGTCTCCGCGCTGGTGCTGGCCATCCTGTTAGGCAAAAGGATTGGAACCGAGAATGGCATAACCTATAAACCTCATAACATGCCCTTTGCAGTACTTGGTGCGGGACTCCTCTGGTTCGGCTGGTTTGGTTTCAATGCGGGCAGCGCCCTGGCTGCGAATGAACTGGCTACAAACGCGTTTATTGCGACTAATACAGCGACAGCGGCAGCGGCATTCACATGGCCGATGATCGAATGGATAGTCGGCGGAAGGCCGACAGCTCTGGGCTGCGCCACCGGGGCCGTGGCAGGACTGGTCGCCATCACGCCTGCCTGCGGATTTGTAAGCCCAGTAAACGCCCTGTTCATCGGCATTCTGGTGAGTGTATTCTGCTACATTGCCTGTGCGAAAGTAAAAGCTATCTTTAAATATGATGATTCTCTCGATGTCTTCGGCGTCCATGGCGTGGGCGGCATCTGGGGAACCCTGGCCACAGGGCTTTTCGCGGAAAAGGTTATCAACGACGGAGGCGCGGATGGACTGCTTTTCGGAAATACTCACCAGTTCCTGGTTCAATGCCTTCTCGTTGTGGCCGCTGTAGTCTTCGCCGTCGTGATGACTGTGATCATCTTCAAACTGGTAGATGCTATCATCGGCGTGAGAGTTGAGAAGAAGTCGGAATTGGTCGGGCTCGACCTGACCCAGCACAGCGAATCCGGTTACACACTGGTTGAATAGGAGGTATGAGAGATGAAATATATAGTTGCTATTATACAGCCGCATAAACTTGATGAAGTGATGACGGCACTTGAAGAAGTTCAGGTTAATTTGATGACGGTATCCAACGTTCTTGGCCGGGGAAGACAGAAAGGCCTCACGGAGGTTTACCGCGGCGCTAAAGAGGTGGGAAGCCTTTTGAAAAAAATAAAACTCGAAATTGCCTGCAATGAAGATTTCGTGGAACCCACGCTCCAGGCCATTATCAAGGGAGCACGAACGGGCGAAATTGGTGACGGCAAGATATTTGTCCTCGATCTCCCGGATGTTATGCGGATTCGCACCGGAGAAAAAGGCGGCAAGGCAATTGGATAAACAAGTATGAATAGAGTTATGCCTGTACTTATCCAAAGTCAAAAGGCAGGTTAAATCATCTATGCTCCTCTACTGTGTAACAGTCATTACTGAAATTATAAGAGGTATGCGAAGATGTCCATACAAGAAGACGATACAAAGCAGGATGGCTTAAAAAGCCTCATTGAGACATATGAGCGGGACCTTATTACCGATGCCCTGAAGATCACGTTTGGAAATCAGAGTCGTGCCGCCAAACTTTTAGGCACATCAAAGCGGGTAATTAATTATAAGGTTCATAAATACGCCATCAATTTGATGCATTTCAGATTAACACGTCTCAAGACGGGGAAAGATGTACAAAAGTCCATACACACTAACGGTAAAGAGAACAACAATTATGTATACAAAATTCCATGATTGAAGGCCTCTGCGTTAAGGACTTGCATAAATCTCGAAACATGTTGACACAATTTTAACTAATTTACCTTAGCAGATATCTAAGGTGAAGATTATACCAGGAGGTTTGAGATGCCCAAAAAAATGAACGGTTCTTTTGATGAGAAAGCAGTGAAAAAAGTCTTACAGATGGTTAAAGAAAAAGATATTAAGATCATCGATCTTAAATTCAATGACTTGCCGGGGCTATGGCAGCATTTCTCCATTCCTGCAAGCGAACTGACGGAAAACGGTGACCCGGCATCGAGTATCTGGGTCGAAGGCATCGGTTTTGACGGTTCATCCATACGCGGTTTTCAGAAGATTCACGAATCCGACATGATCTTGATGTTGGATCCGGGCACCGCCGTCGTTGATCCGGCCTGTGATGTGCCTACTTTGAGTATAATCTGTGATATCTATGATCCGATAACTAAAAAGCCCTACTCTCGAGACCCACGCTATGTAGCCAGGAAAGCCGCTGAGTATTTGAAAACCACCGGCATCGCCGACACCAGCTACTGGGGACCGGAGATGGAATTCTTTAT
>DASPQI010000292.1:0-4779 GCA_035625045.1 Syntrophales bacterium
CAAAGCCCATCTCGAGGAACTGAAGCATCTCCGGCAGATCATAGCCGGTCTCAACAGGGCCATCCTCGCTTTATCCAGGTCCGATGCATACAGGGATAAAGTCCTTCTCCTGAGGTCCGTCCCGGGGATCAGTATGCTCACCGCCATGACGCTGCTGACAGAACTGTATGACATCACCAGGTTCTCATCCCTCGATAAGCTCGCCAGCTATGCGGGACTGGTTCCCGGTATAATATCAAGCGGTGAAACGGAGTATACGACGGGTATCACCTATCGCCGTAATCCCGTGTTGAGGGGAGTGCTCATCGAGTCCTCCTGGGTGGCAGTGCGGAAAGACCCTGCATTGATGATGGCCTTCCATAAATTATCTCTCCGGATGAAGAAGACGGTAGCCATCGTCCACATCGCCAGGAAGCTTCTGAACCGTATCCGTTTCGTTCTTGTGAACCAGGAGCGGTATGTGCCGGCTGTTGTTTAGTTATAAAAGGACAGGAGTGTATGAAGACAATCTGAAAAATCACTGTTTCGTGGGCAACGGATGTGTCTTTCTGCAGCTGATATAAATCATGTCTGCTCCCTTCATACTACGTGCCCACACATTAAAACCTGACAAAGATAATGCAGCGATCTATCCCTGGTCTGTCTGCTGATAGGAGAATGATTTTTGAAGATTGTGCTTGCATACACAAACAATTTAAAAGAACAAAAACTGCCATCACCCTATGAGTAAACAAGAGACTTGCTTTTTTACATAGGAGAAAGGAGTCAATACCGGACTTGCTGGTGAAAGGTGCTCATACAAAAATTTTTCACGAATCTCTTTTCAATATTCAGTTATTTTTGAAGAACAATGCGGATAGGCAGGAAATACGATAAGAGCAGAACTCTCGCTATTTTTGGAAGCATAACTTGGCCGCTAACTGCTTGCCAACATAATTTTTGTGGAAATCACACTCCCGATAAATTCTCATAAAAAAATTAACAGGTTGCTCAAGAAAGCAACCTGTTAAGGTAACCTGTGAACTCTCAAACATTTTGGAAGTATGATTTGGCCGATGCCGATTTGGAAGTAAAAGTTGACCAAAGCGGCCAAATCATGGTTCCAGGTTCAATTTCTTTGGTGCCGAAGCCGGGATTTGAATGCAAAATCAATAACTTAGACAAGAAGTCGATGTCTCCTGCTTTTCCTTAAATTATACTTTGTGTTTCAGCAGTTGTGAGTTTGTTCGATTAATCCATTAAGTTCAACAAATTCATCTAGCATCAACAAAAAACGACTCAAATTGAACCCAAGGATTTATCTTGATCCTATTTCCAATCCTTCTCTCTTATCATGACGAGATCATCCACCGCTATAAAGTGAATCAGGAGTTTTTCATAACGACGCTGGTAAGAGGATTTGATATTGGGACTGAGTACATAATTCTTCCCCTCAGGATAGAGTGATCGGAATGCTATGAGATTGGTAGGATCGAAATGATCGGGATTGATTTTGCACTCAATGGCATGCGCCTGTTGCCCCTTGCCTCTGATCACAAAATCTACCTCTCGTCCGGATTTGTCCCGCCAGTAAAGCACATTGTGATCGTCGACAAGTGTTCGTAAAATATCAAGTGCCAGATGCTCCCACAAAAAACCGCGGTCATCATCGCGAATAGCATCCCAGCCCTTGACAAACGTTACGAATCCGGTATCAAAGGCGTAACATTTCGGTCTGCGTGTAATCTCACGGCGACCGCGTCCCTGAAACGGAGGAAGTAAGAACACAGCGTGTGCGATGCTCATGGCTTCTACATGAGCCTTTACCGTGTGCCTGCTTAATTCACTTAAGCGAGCCAGACTTGTATAATCAATAAGACCTCCGCTTTGTCGAAATAACAAATGCAATAACTTCATGAAGCCGGTCCGGTTGCGGATACTGAAAAGTTCCTGGATATCCCGGGCATAGAAACTGTCCATCCATTCTGAGAAAAAGGATGCCTCCTTCTTTTCGGATAGCAACGGTTCCGGCAATCCACCATGAAGCAATCGCCGGTCCAGATCTTTTATATTAAAGTTGTCTATGCATTCGCTCCATAACACCGGCGGCAAGTAGATCATGTGCTTTCGCCCCGTCAGGCTATCGCGAAATTTCTTCGTCGCCGCCAACGTGGAAGAGCCTGTTGCGAGTACCTTCAAGTGCGGATAGGCATCTGCTGCAATTTTCAATAGGCGGCTCGGATCCTCTAGACGGTGGATTTCATCAAAGATGACAATCGATCCTTTATCAAGGCCATCGTAGAAAGGCTCCGGATCTACTAGTCGGCGAACCACCGAAGGCAAATCACAATTCTGATAGGCTGCGCTTGGAAACATGCGGGCTAACGTTGTCTTCCCCACCCGTCGGACCCCCGACAGCCAAACAATTGGCCGCTTTTTCCATGCTTCTTGAATCCGTTGTATCCAAAATGATCGTTCTATCATTGCAACCGTATTTACCATTTAGACGTCTAAATGTCAAGTATAAGTGTATGACAAACATCGAGCACATATTATGTCTCCCAATCCTCCGCGGTCACTACATAATGATCATTCATTTTCGATGAGATCTTCATGGCCACAAGCCCAGTCTGGCGGCAAACGAATTTTTTAAGAGAATACTGATTATCTTAAAAATTTAGTAGCGTTGTCAAGTGGAGACCTGACAAAAGCGCTCCATTTCATGCAGACTAAGCATCAAAGCCGTTATAGTAATAGGCCAGGCGAACCCTGGTGACATTAAGAGCACCGGCAACACTCCACTTGCTCACATTGGCCCGCATATTCACCGTCCGCATCACCCGTTCTACCTTACTCGTCGTTTTGCCATGCAGTCTTTTTTCAATCGCCGTAAACATATCGGGACGGGCATTCTCAAGATATGATACGGTACGCGCATATCCTTTGTCCCGACAATACACGATGACTGCCTCTAATCGTTTCCTCTTGGATTCGATCATTTTCTTAATCGTCTGCTCACAGTCGACCAGTGGACGTATTGCACATATTTCCAGAAGCTCCGATACCACATACAACCATTCTTCGCTCTTATGCCTTACAAAGTCCTTCCACAATACATACTTTGCCTGATAAGGAATATGCCACAGACACCGCTGGACGATTACCTTCACCTTATCTTGCAAGCCATCCATAATAGAGGTGTCGCCATCTGTGATCAGCAGAAACCGGCGAAAGTTCTTCAATACGTCCATGCTCTTTTTGAAAAGCTCGTCCCATGAGCCATTGTAATTCCCAATGCCAAGGCCTGCAATCCTTACCCCGCCGCCCTTCTTATACTGCACAAATACCTTCAGCTCCTTCCCGCGTTTTGCAATCCCCTTAATGCCGATACCGGTCCCGTCCGCTTCTCCGCAGGGAAGTTCCTCGGCGTCCAACTTGAAATCCATTTCAGATGCCGTCTTCTGAACTGCGCTCCAGATCGTCATCTTATCCACGGCACACCCGAACATGCCGCCTATCTTCTCCGCCACACGATAGGTCGTAAGGGAGCCAAGAAGCCCAAGCTTTCGATAGACTGCAACCGCTATCCGCTTGTTCGGCTCCATCCCCAGCAGCTTCCTGGTTATATACAACCTGCTCCCGCATCGCTTGCAGAGCACCTGTAACTGCTGTAATCTTATCCATCGGTAAAATGCGTGAATCTTCGTATCCTTACCATGTCTCGTCTTCCATGTGAATTCTTCATCATTGCCGCAGCACCCGCATGCAAAAGGCTTCTTCTTCAGTGTCATCGTCTGTTCGCCAAAACCAATAAGCACTTTCTGAAAAAAATCAGCCAACAACTGTGGCAAAAGCTCAGCAAAGGCAGCAAGTATCGAGGAAATAGCGCTGTCCTTTAAATGTATGTCAAATTGACAATCGAAGCCGATTGTTATACCCTTATCCTGTGGGGTAACTCCCATATGGCCCTCCTTCCTTTATGGTTTGGTTCTGCAAAACCATTATTACCATAAAATGGAGGGCTTTTTTCTACCTGGGTCTCTCTTTTTCTACGCTACTAAAGAATTACCAAGATATCACCTGAAGAGATCGATTTGATCATTGAAGGGCTAAATGAAATCATTGGGAGATAATCGAGCAGCCGAGGATTTCCCCCTCACCAGTTCAATGCAAACTGCATACAGAGTGATATCGGCTGCTCCAAATACTTGTCCTCGGTTTCAATTATCTGCTCCTTTTGTTGATTACCGGTACAAATATTATAGTTATCAAGTGTCCATTTTTTCACAGAGAAAAAATGGCTACCTCACATGAAATCTACAGTAGACAAATTTCTCTGAAGAATATAGATTTCAATGTCATAATCATCATATCTACGATGTACTTATATTGCCCATAATTGAAAAGTGGGAAAAAACATTTATATATCATTATATAACAATGCTTCTACGTCAATAGCCTGATACGTCATCAGTCACTTTACACGGACAGAATAAAAATATGAGAAGAATCTTTGGAAGGGTGTCAATAAAGAGAACTGTGCCCATTTATTCCAAAAAGGAGAAGTAATGTGACGATCAGAAAATATTTGTTGATGATAGCTGCAATAGCTCTATTATTTCTGAGAATTGATTCCAAGAGTCGGGCGGGCACTGACGGGCAGGCATTTTCGGGAAATACAACAGAATCACAGGTTTCCATACAAGATTCTCAAGTTAAGGATCTGATCAAAAAGTTATACATTTTAGCATTTATTTACGTCTGTATCATTTTCCTGCCGACTTGGAGTCAAGCAATGAT
>DASPQI010000293.1:0-6230 GCA_035625045.1 Syntrophales bacterium
CTTCCTTCTTTGGTTTTATTGCTCGCAATAGGTTTGGATTCTCCAAAACCCTTTGCTGTCAGCCGGGAGGGGTCAATATTGAATTTCTTTACCAAGACATCTTTTACGGCTTCGGCACGCTTCTGGGAAAGATTAAGGTTATATTTTTCTCCGCCGACATTATCGGTATGGCCTTCAATGACAATTTTAAGATCGGGATTTTTCTTCATGACGTCGGCAACGCTCTTGATAGTATTGTAGTACTTGGGCTTTACAACACTCTTACCGGTATCGAACTCTACATCCAGTGTGGCTCGACCTTTTTCAAGAATCTTCTTCTCAACTTCAGCCGCTTTCTTCATTTCTTTTTCCGGCTGCGGCACTGGCGTTGGTGCAGGTGCTGGTGCCTTGGCCATCTTGGTAGTTAGGAAAATCCTTTCCACAAAATTGCTCATGGCTGCATCGTCTGCAAGGTCGTCACCCTTCACGGAGACTCCACACTGACCGGCCCGTGCTACCTGATTTAGGACTTTGGCCCCGTTTTCATCATTTCCTATCAGGACGGTATAAATGCACAGTCTATCGCCATACTCACTCTTAACGTTTGTTGCCGCCTTCACTGTCTCATCACCCATATCTACTCCGTCCGAGAATATAATGAGGGCGCTCTTGCCCTGAAGGCCTTTCAGGTCATTACCTGCCGCCGAAATTGCCATCCCGAGTGGGCTCTCCCCAAAAGGATTTCTCAAATTCTGTATAACTCCGTGGAGGCTCTCCGGGTCGTACTTTCCAATTCCATACTCCAATTTTGTGACGTCAAAATCGACATAGTTCTGGCCGAGAGTCCTTAGTCCGGCGTTGAGGCTCAAATCGGGGATGTAGCTGTTAAATTTGGTTACGAGAGACTTTTCGATGGCAAATTTCTGTACCCCGGTATAATCACTCCCCATTGAACCGGTCTTGTCGACAATAATCTCAAAATTGTCAGCGTTCTGGCTGTACTTACCAGATTTCATCTTCATGCTGAGGTCGCCAGCTTTGACGAAAGGGCTGGCCTTCTGAGTGGCACACCCCGTCAATAACATAGAAGCTAAAAGCGAGAATGCCAACAAATACCCTAACAATCTAATCTTTCTCAACATTTTATCACCTCCTGCGCTGTTTTGGTTGATTAAAAAAATATAATACTTTCCCATTACACTTTTATTTCTTAAAAATATAATCTAAATAAATCTGCAATA
This sequence comes from Syntrophales bacterium, assembly GCA_035625045.1. Taxonomy (GTDB): domain Bacteria; phylum Desulfobacterota; class Syntrophia; order Syntrophales; family UBA2185; genus DATKLL01. Next base: position 1,221 of record DASPQI010000293.1, read on the forward strand.
CAAGAGCTGCTTTTCGCTATTTGGTAAATATTCGTATCAAAAATGTACATCACCCGAATATCGGGAAAAGACTGAATTCTTTCTTCAGAATATCTTATTTAGCTGTAAGGGAATGGATGAGGACCGATTCAACCGGAAGGTTTTAGCCACAAAAGTTATTGCGGAATAAGTTCATCTTCGTGTATATACGAAGCTCGGCTGACACCGTCAGTGATGGCTCGTTTAAAATTTGTCTTCTGCCAAGCTATATATTTGGCAATCCGCTGCTTGTTGTGTTTATTAACACTCAAAGGAATTAAAATGAATGAATTGATCCAAGAACTGAAAGTTAAAATAATTGAGAGCTTAAATCTCATCGATATTTCTCCGAAAGACATCAATGAGAATGCACAGCTAATCGGAGGTGATCTCGGGCTGGATTCCATCGATGTCCTGGAACTGGTCATGATGCTTGAAAAAGACTATGGTGTAAAGATTGACAGCAGAGAACTCGGCATCAAGGTCTTTGCATCCGTTGCGGCTTTAGCGGACTATGTCCAACAGTATCGGTCGGAGAAAGTCAAATCAATGGCATGAACTCCAAGGCAAATCCTGACCCTATTTCACGCAGCAAGTTGCCGGAAAGTTAACTTTAGATCCTTCGGATCCGTTTCTCTCACTCTGGGTCAATTCGACTAAGTCCTTTATCTGTGGCTTCGCCTCGAAAAAGGCCAAGTCTTATTGAATTGAATGGTATGCGAGTTTTTATTACATCCATGGGGATAATAAGCCCATTTGGCCGAGGAATATGCGACACAATCGACGCCATGAGGAAAGCCGCACGAGAAATTAAACCCCTTCAACTTTTTCCGACTACCGAAACACCACTCCCCGTTGGCGAAATCAGCCTTTTTCCTTTCTCAGAGGATTTACCAAGGACTCACGCGATAGCATTTGCAGCCAGCCAAGAGGCAATTAAAGATGAAGGAATCATTCCCGATGCGGTGGTCATTGGCGTCACCACGGGGGGAATGCCAGCTACAGAAGAACTTTTAAAAGGGGGAGTTGTTGATCCCGAGAAATACAGGAATCACTCCACCAGTACCATTGCCGAGTACATAGCCCGCCGTGTGGGATGCAAAGGTCCGGTACTCACCGTTTCCACAGCATGCTCGTCGGGATCCGTTGTCCTGAAAATCGCTGTTGAAATGCTGCGGTCAGGCAAGGTAAAAAAAGTTCTTGCCGGTGGCGTTGATGCGTTATGCCGGTTGACCTATCACGGCTTTCATGCCCTCCAGCTTGTGGATGCTACGGGCGCACATCCTTTTGATAAAAAGAGGCGTGGTATGTCTGTCGGTGAAGGCGCCGCCATGCTGCTCTTGACTGCCGCGGAAGTCCCGCCAGAAAACGCCGCTGCCGAATTGCTCGGCGCCGGTTTATCCTGCGACGCCCACCATCCCGCTTCACCTCATCCAGAAGGGGCCGGGGCGCTGCGTGCCATGAAAGAGGCTCTCTCCGATGCCTGTATCACCCCCGCGGATATAGATTATATTCATCTACACGGTACGGGTACCATCGACAATGATCTCGCCGAAGCGCGAGCTGTTCATGCCCTTTTCGCAGATCGGCTTTTGCCGCCGCTCTCTTCCATCAAAGGGTCTGTCGGGCATTCGTTAGCAGCAGCGGGGGCAATGGGCGCTGCTGTTTCCTCGTTATGCATTACGCATGGCATCATACCAGCGAATACCGGCTTTCGTGAACCTGATCCCGAGTTGCGATTGACGCCTGTGGTTCAGCCTACGGAAGCGGACCTTAACACAGTTCTCGTGAATGCCTTCGGCTTCGGCGGAAATAACGCCGCTCTCGTCATTGGCCGTCCACGGCGCAGCGAAGGTTTCAAGGCTCCTTCTCGTGCAGCAGGGCCCAGGACATTTGCCGTTCTGGGGAGCTCGTGCTTTACGGGGGCCGGGGATGTCGGGCAAACGATGCAGCGTATCAGCCGTGCCGACAAAGCGGGAGGAATCGTCCCATCCGCCGAAATACTTAGATTCGTCTCAGAGAAATATGTCCGCCGCATGAAGCGACTTTGTCGTCTGGGTTTGTCACTAGCAGTTTCTGCCTGCGAAGATCCAACGACAGCGCCCCTCCCCAAATCGGTCTTTTTCGGGACAGGCTGGGGTGGGCTTTCTGAGACCCATGATTTTCTGACAAAACTCTTTGTGTCTGGTGAAAGATTTACTAGCCCGACGGATTTTGTCGGCTCCGTGCATAACGCGGCGGCAGGGCATATCGCGATCCGCTTCAAGGCTACCGGGCCGAATGTGACCATGACAGGCGGTGATTGCTCGTTCGAACAGGCGCTGCTGAGCGCGAGCCTTCTAGCCAGTAACAGCGATGCCCCTCTACTTGTAATAGGTGCGGACGAATATCATGAAAAGTTGTCACCGCTGTTCGATGCCTCCGTGGCGCGGGCGGGTATCCCGGCAGACGGCGGCGGCGCCCTCTGCCTCATACCGGCGGCATCTGCATCTTCCCTGCTGATATCCCTTTCATTTTTCTCTTACGCCGGAAACAACGGAAAATCCATCGCGGAACTTGTCAATACGCTTGGTGGAGTGGGAAAAATCAGTGACGAATTCGGGGCCATCCTGGTCGGGATTCCCGCCGCACAGAATGAAAAGGGTCGAGAGCAGCTTGGTGACTTCCTGTCTGTCACAGGATACCCCCATCCTGTTATTGATTACCGGCGGTTCATCGGCGAGTTTGCGTCAGCATCAGCGGTGGCAGCAGTTCTAGCGGTCTCATTTGTGAAAGCAGGTGTTGTACCCAAAAGCACCTGTCATCAGAGCCCGATGCAATTGCAGGGTCGAGGTATCCTTGTCATCGGATTCGGCGATTACGTAACAGCGATGGAGATAAGGCCATGATGAAGAAAGGACAGACATATGAAGATATCCTGATCATCGGCTCCGGTGTAGGCGGTTTAACGGCTGGCATCATTCTGTCGAATCTTAATCACCGGGTTACGGTCGTGGAAAGAAATCCACTGCCGGGTGGATTGATGCGGAGCTATGTCCGGTCCGGTATTGAATGTCCCGTGGGCGTGCATTATATGGGCTCTCTCGAAAAAGGTCAGCCCCTCCGAAGATTGTGGGATTATCTCGGTATCACCCCGTCAATCCCGGTCGAACGTTTAGGCACATGTGGTGTCGTAGACCGCTATATTTTTGATGATTTTACTTTCGATCTTCCTGAAGGCATCGATGCCTTCGAAGACAGCCTGAGACAAGCCTTTCCTTCGGAACAAAGCCAGATTAAAACGGTCATGGGCGATTTGAGGCAAATATCCCTTTCTCTGTCATCGCTCGATATGCTGACGTCTCTGGAAATGAATTTTCTCTCACCGGAGAATTTTGAATCAATGGGAGAACGCCTCCAGCGTGCGGGTTGTTCCTTCCGTCTTTTCTCTGTACTGGGTGTTCCTTCTACATTAATCGGAGTTCCTTTGAAGGATTGTCCGGCCTTTTATTATTATATGACCCTTGCTTCCTATCTCCTGTCCTCATGGCGATTGGCCTGCAGCGGCTCCCATATGGCGGATTCGTTTGTGTCCCGTCTCAAATCACTGGGCGGCGATGTCATTACCGGCGACGGTGTCGAAAGAATCATGATAGAGTCTGGACAGGTTAAAGGCGTCATTTTACGGTCTGGCCGCGTACTTGGGGCATCAGCCGTCATTGCCGCCGTTCATCCGCAGACGCTCGTCGCTATGTTGCCCGGCGATGTACTCCGGCCCGCCTATGCTGAGAGGGTCAATGAACTTGAAAATACGAAAGGACTCTTTTCCGTCAGCGTTGCGGTCGATACTTATGTGCATGAAGCGCTGTCCTACAACATCTACCGGCTTCACATGGAAGAAGACGGCACGCTGTCCCGGGGGATATTTCATCAATTGCGAGACAGCGGGCAGCCGGGAATAAATATCTTATCCATGATGACAACAAGTGACATTGAGGAATGGCGAAAGTGGGAGGGGACAACGTCAGGGCGGCGTGGCAGAGGTTATGCGGAGGCAAAAGCAGAAAAGGCCCGTTTCTTCATCGATGAAGCCTCAAAATTATTCGGATATCTCAAAGGGATGAAGATACTCGACATCTATACCCCGTTGACCATCAGAGACCGGGTGAACTCACCGAATGGTTCGGCATATGGTGTTCTTCGTTCAACAAAACAATTAATGAAGACAGCGTCTTTGAGGCGCACTTCCATCGGCGGCTTATTTCTCGCCGGTCAGAACAGTCTGGCGCCCGGGATAATGGGGACAATGCTTGGATCTTTTCAGACGGTGAGGAATATCATTGGTTATGAGAGATTTACCCGAGAAATCATGGGGGGTGGTCTGTGAAGGTATTATTGGTATCGACAAACACAGTTGCCGAGCCTCATCCGTCTTACCCGATCGGCCTTGATTATGTGATGAATGCCATATCACCTCCTCATCAGGTAAAGACAGTCGATATGAATGAACTGGGGGACGGGAGTGCCCTAGCCGATGTTCTATCTCAATTCGTCCCTGATGTCATCGGCTTATCTATCAGAAACATCGATAACGTCGATTTTGCCAATGTGCAGATCTTTATAGGTCAAATCCGGGAATTGATAAGTATGATCCGTATGCAGTCGAGGGGGCTGATCATACTGGGAGGTAGTGGGTTTACCATTATGCCCGGTGAATTGATGACTTTACTTGAAGCTGACTATGGTATCATAGGCGAGGGAGAGCGTCTCCAGCTATTACTTAAGGCACTGGAAAGGAATGAAAATATTTCCGGTCTTTCCGGCATAGTGACTAAGGACAGTCTCATTGAGTTTCCGAAACCATGGCCGCAGCCATTCCCACGCGGTGTGTTCCCCAATAATTCCTATACAACTTTTTATCTGGAAAGGGGCGGTATCCTCAATCTCCAGACAAAAAGAGGATGCCCCTTCAACTGTGTTTATTGTACTTATCCCCATATAGAAGGAAAGCGA
>DASPQI010000294.1:0-3445 GCA_035625045.1 Syntrophales bacterium
GAAGGCAGCATATTCAAATTCCACCTCTTTGTCTGTTAAAGCATGGGGAGCATGATCGCTGGCAATGGCATCGATGGTCCCATCGTTAAGTCCGTCTCTTATTGCTGTGACGTCCTTAATAGTGCGCAAAGGGGGATTGACCTTAGCGCATGTATCAAACTCTCTCAAGGCCTCGTCAGTCAGGATAAAGTAATGGGGCGCGGTCTCCGCTGTCACCTTGATGCCCCTCTCTTTGGCATTTCTTATTAATCTGACAGCGCCTGCGGTACTCACATGGGCGATGTGAAGGGTCGTTCCGGTGTAGTCGGCGATGATAATGTCCCTAGCGATAGCCGCGTCTTCTGCAATATTAGGAATCCCCTGAAGACCTAGTTCTGTGGCCACAAATCCTTCGTTCATTGATCCACCGGCCGACAGATAAGTGTCTTCGCAATGTGAGATAATTGGCATTTCGAGGGAAGATGCATATTCAAGGGCCCTTCTCATCAGGGCACTGTCTGTGACAGGCTTTCCATCATCCGAGAATGCGACAGCACCGGCATCCTTCAAGTCTCTGAATTCAGTCATGACGGCACCTTCTGATCCCATACTGATGGATGCGATGGGGTACACATTAACAAGATTGCAGGCAGTTGCCTTTCTCTTTATGTACTCTGTAACGGACCGGGTGTCGTTGACCGGGTTGGTGTTGGGCATACAGGCAACCGAGGTAAATCCCCCGGAAGCGGCGGCGGCGCCACCAGTCTGGATCGTTTCCCTGTATTCAAACCCCGGTTCGCGAAGATGGGTATGCATGTCTATTAACCCCGGCACTACAATCTTACCCTTAAGATCAATAATATTAATTTCTCCGGACACTGGCTTACGGGAAGTGTTATTTGGTTTATGTATGTTTTTACCAATTTTGGCGATCTTACCATTTTCAATTATGAGGTCCATCTGGGCATCCAGATTCTGGGAAGGGTCAATAATCCTTCCGCCTTTTAATAATAACGTCATGATTTACCCCCTAATAAAACCGAAAGATGAATGGTATGATAGCGGCGAAGTAAAAAGCTCCATAGGCAAGGCGCGCGAATCCTGAGGAATGAGGCGTACTGGGATGTACGTCGTAATGACGAAGGATGATGCGTAACGCAGCATATGGACTTTTGACGATGCCGGCGGTCATGATTTACCCCCGATTAACAAGTAGAGCAATGCCATTCGTACAGCAACACCGTTTGTTACCTGATCAAGTATTACAGAGTAGGGACCGTCGGCGATATCTGGAGCTATTTCAATGCCCCTGTTGATTGGTCCTGGATGCATAACCAGAACGTCTTCCTTTGCCAGTTTGATATTCTGTCCGTTCAAGCAGAAATAATTGGAATACTCGCGGAGCGACGGGAATATTTTCTGCTGTTGTCTTTCCAGCTGAATTCTTAGCATCATGATAATATCTACACCACTGATGGCTTTCTCCAGGCTATTATGGACGACCACCCCCATTTGTTCAATGTTTCGCGGTAGCATCATTGCCGGTCCGGCCACAATCACCTGTGCCCCCATCTTTGTAAAGCCGTAAATATTGGAACGCGCTACCCGGCTATGTGAGATATCGCCGATAATTGCCACCTTAAGACCGGAAATCTTCCCCTTTTTTTCTTTTATGGTCATCATATCCAATAATGCCTGGGTTGGGTGTTCATGGGCTCCATCACCGGCATTGATTATGGACTGCTTCACCATTCTGGCCAGCATATGGGGGGCCCCTGCGGCCGAGTGCCTGATAACTATGGCATCCGGGTTCATGGCTTCTAGATTTCGGGCCGTGTCGATGAGGGTTTCACCTTTTACGACGCTGCTTGTTGATGCAGAAATATTTATGGTATCGGCGCTCAGCCTTTTCCCGGCGATTTCAAAGGAGGTCCGTGTTCTTGTGCTGGCCTCAAAAAACAGATTCACGACTGTTTTACCTCTCAGGGTAGGGACCTTTTTGATTTCTCTTGTGGAGATTTCGATGAAAGACTCGGCTGTATCAAGAATAAGATTGATCTCATCAACAGACAGGTCCTTTATGCCGAGAATGTCTTTTTTTGCTAACTCCATAATGTACCTCAAAAAATTAGTGGTATGATATGTATCAAGGCTGGCTGCCTTCCTGGATGACGACCTCGTCTATTCCGTTCTTCTCTGTGAGTTTGACGACTACCGATTCCCACAGTGAAGAAGGTAAATTCTTCCCTACAAAATCCGCCCGGATGGGAAGCTCGCGATGCCCCCTGTCAATAAGTACTGCAAGCTGAATAAACTTGGGCCTGCCGAAATCAATAAGGGCATCCATTGCTGCCCGTATCGTTCTGCCGGTAAAGAGTACGTCATCGACCAGTACCACTTTCTTGTCATCCAGGGAAAATGGTATATCCGTCTTTGCCAGCATTGGTTTCCTGTCGGAAAGGCGAAGGTCGTCTCTGTAAAGTGTGATGTCCAGAATTCCTAAGGGTATAGCGACCCCTTCCATTCCGGTTATCTTTTTTTTCAGCCTCTCCGCAAGGAACACCCCACCGGTCCTGATTCCCACAAGACACAAGTCCGCCGTGCCTTTGTTTTTCTCCAGAATTTCATAAGCTATCCTTGTGAGAGACCTGTCAATGCCGTCCGCGTCCATGACCACTTTTTTCTGTTCCATTAGCACCATCCTTAACGTCATAAACAATAAAAAAGCCTTCCCATGGAGTGAGAAGGCCGACACTGAAGTTGAAGTATTTTTAATTTCATATCCTTTTTCAATCTCTCAGGATTAAATTAAAAGGCTCTTTTGCGTTATACTTAAATTTGCATATCGCCTTTCATGACGATTTGTCATTTCATATCACATCAATAGAGATAAAAAAAGCTTTTTTAATAATTTCATGAAAAACAAACCCTGGATACCCCGTGCGGGAGCACGGGGAGGAAAGGGTTTCCTTTCTTAAAGATTTTAGTATAATAAACTGCATGAGCATCAAGAGGATGAGCCATGCAGTTTATGATACGAGATACCATCTTGTATGGGCACCGAAGTATCGCAAGTGGATATTAGAGGAGAAGGTGCGAGATACGGTGAAGGAGCTGTTTCAAGAGATACTGACAGCACGAGACTGTGAGATAAAGGAGATTGAGATAGCGCCGGATCATGTACACATATTTACGAGTATTCCACCTCGGTATTCTGTCGGAGAGGTAGTGAGAGTTTTGAAGAGCGTGAGTGCGAGAGAGATATTTTTGAGATATCCAGAGGTAAAGAGAGAGTTGTGGGGCGGAGAATTCTGGGAAGACGGTTATTTTGTCAGGAGTGTGGGGGATAAGGTAACGAGTGAAACGATAAGGAGGTATATACAGTATCACAGACATGAAGAACAAACTCCTAGCCAGTTAGATTTTGATTTTTAATGCCCCGTGCGGAAGCACGGGGTTCTTTACT
>DASPQI010000295.1:0-2856 GCA_035625045.1 Syntrophales bacterium
CTGGAAGGCCGACAAAGATCGGACATCCCGATGGGTGCGTGGTGCGGAAGAGACCGCTAACCATAAGAAGAGAAAAAACAAAGGGACGAAGAGGCCAGGACGGACGAATCCGGCACATGGGTTCATACCCGCAAGAAAAGGTACTTTCTTGTTCGGGGAAAAATATTCTCTTGACAGGGGCCCTCTAATGGGTACAAATCTTACTCTGGAACGATTCGGAGGTTTAACGATTACGGGTGGAAAGCGCGGTTCAAATTTAGCAGATGAGAATCGTGTCCTTAATTGAGAAATGTATCAATGCCGGCGATTAGTTTCTTCAGATAGTGGCATTTGTTGCAGTGCTCTATGTAGGTCAGCGTATACTTCAGAGCAGCCACGGTATTCCTTTGCATTGTGTTTTTAGATAATCAATCCTTCTATTTATCTTAACCTCAATCAGCCCTGCATCACTTACAAAGAGAGCTTTACTTCTACCGCCTTCCGCAGAGTCCATTTAGGAGAAATCAAAAAATCTAAGTAACGAATTCTATCACCTCTTTTATCGCGCTCTCTAGCAACCCCAAAAATGTATCATACCCTTCTAAATCAAATTTTCCTTCCATTATGATCTTACCGAGAGGCCTGTCCATTATGTTGGCTATAATATACTGACCGTTCGGGTCCATTAATCTCAGTGCCCATAGTTCCCTCTCCGTAGGCGGCTCAATTATTTTCAGCTTCTTGGCTACTTTCAAGTTCCAGGGAATGCTGTTCTTCACATCATCAATGTCCTCGTCATCCTGCCAGGGGTATACCTCTGCCAAATACACCTCATGGGTCTCAGCGTCGAACCTGAAAACTCCTCTATCGGTGACCACGGCTGAAGGTCCTCCCCCAACTAAATTCGCCTTCTTCCTGGCATCGGGACTGCCGTCGAGGAAACCGGCCTCGGTCATGTAATCAAGTTTTGCCACCCATTGCCTCGGGTGAAACTCCGCGGTATAAACTATTCTGCCCGCAGATGACGCTATATCGCCGCCGCCGCCGCTGCCATTCATCCTCATTTGCCGTCCCAGGATATAACTGACATTGACATTCCCAAATTTATCCATTTGGGCAAATCCCAGATAAGAGACATCGATAAAACCTGACTGCTGGTCTATAAACATCTCGGGAAGACCCTGATGGCACATCGCCATTGCGCCTGCCGAGTTATCAGCCGGACTGACCAACACAGCAACGCTGGGAAAGCCCACATAGCCCGCCTCGGCAACCAGTATGACATTCGGCGTATGAACCAACTTGGCTATGGCGCCGGCAAGGTCGGAAATACCGATACCAACAAACACAGTCTCGCCATCTAGCACTTCCCTTGACCCGGTGCAACTTACCAGCTCCGGGGGTGTAAATTTCTTTTTCATTTCTTCACATTGCGCCAGGGTATATTTCTCCCTTTCCGTATACAAATGTCCCATTTCATGCCTCCTTCATATTCTTTTTAACATCGTCACTCAGGTATGTTGTTTAGTTTATGCTCTGCTTTAGCCAGTCTATCCAGTTTTTCCCAGCCCACCTTATCGCAATATTCGAAGTGGTCCTTCAGGCCATAAACCCATTCATCAACCCACTTCAAGGCTCCCTCACGAGTCTGCCTCTGTAGCAAGTGAGGCACGAAAACTAACCCGTCCCCTGTGTAGCATCCAAAGCATCCGGAGGGATGACAACTATAGGGAAGGTGAACAACAGCATCGGTGCAATAGGCCGGTATCACCGTCAGCCCCGGGTGCTCGTACATTTTCTCGGTAGGAACAAGTTGCTCAGCCAGCAGGACCACATGCTTAGCCGCCCTGGCTTTCCAGTAATCCGTCCCTTTAAAGCCCCATATCTGACCGTTTCCCCTCCTATCTGCTCTCTGGACGGAGATGAAGGCAACGTCTGGTTTGTAAGCCGGGATGAGAAGGAGTGGCTTGTTCTCATAGGGATCGTTTATCACCTTGATCTCTTTATTATATTTTGGGATATCCGTGCCGAGTGAGGAACGGCAGGGCATAAAGGGGACATTGAGCGCCCCGGCCATGAATCTCAATGAAATTTCAAAATTTGTCCAGTCCACTATTTTAAGCGGAGGCAAATCAGATTTAATTTTATCCTTTGGCGTGGCCAACACACCCCCCGACTCAGCCGGACGCGGCATACCTTCCTTGATGCAGCGCTCCAGAGCCGGAGTGCCGGAGACACCGCCCACCTGGCGTGTCATGTTATATGCGATATCTATCTTGTCAATCATTCCGAGCTCTACTAACAAATCTATTCCTTCGAAACATCCGCTTTCATCTATAAGCGACAGATTTTTCCGTCCCTGTCGTGCTATCTCCCTCATGATGGACTCAGGCTGCCTCCACATGACAAAACCCCCTATGCAAAATGAATCCCCGTCATGGAGAAATTTTTCTACTGCTTCCTTCTCCGTCATCACCTTATGCAATCTATGTTTGTAATCTGCTTCCTTGGCTCTCTCCTCATAATTTATTGTCTCTATCTCTCTGATTGCCATTTTCTTATCGCCTCCTATTTTTAGAAACTTGGCCGTAACAGGTACGCCGTTGAAGGATACAACCGATGAACTCCAAGTCGGGCCAAGGTACTTAACCGTTATCGTGATCGCACTTCCTACCGTCCCCGAGGTAGGCGAATTTGGGTGTCACGTCTACACTACGACAGTATAGTCTCTTTTTACCTAAAGTAACTCGCCATAGTTTTCCTCCGCCCCCCAACTTTTTTATGAAAAGCAAGAAATATCTGCGCCGCCACCCCAGTTGATTGATGATTTTCGATTGAACTATACAAATTTTACGAAAATTGGTCAACCGAATCTTT
>DASPQI010000296.1:0-6841 GCA_035625045.1 Syntrophales bacterium
CAATTCACGATTCGCTCAAAAAACAGGGACAGCATAATGAATACCCTTAAAAGTAGTAATATTTCCTCCGCAATCTATTACCCTGTGCCACTCCACAAACAGGAGGTGTTTGCTCAACAGAACATCGACAGCTGTAATCTGATAAACAGTGAGATATGCGCCGGAGAAGTACTTTCCCTTCCCATGTTTCCGGAGCTGGAAAAAAATGAAATCCAACATATCAGCAATGTGATTAATCATGCACCCTGAAGAAACGCTTCTCAAAAAAAAATCTAACATTGAAATCAGCAATAAAAAGCAGATCATGATCGTGGCAGGAGAAGCTTCGGGTGACCTCCATGGAGGAAACCTTGTCCAGGCAATGCACCGGATTGATCAGTCCATAAGATTCTACGGTGTTGGCGGCAGGAAATTAAGAGAGGCCGGAGTTGAATTGCTGGCGGATTCAGCAGATATGGCGGTGGTCGGACTGACCGAGGTTATTTCCAAACTAGGGATGATCCTGAAAGTTATGGCTCAATTGAAAGAATCAATGAGAAAAAACAGACCCGATCTCGTCATTCTCATTGATTACCCGGACTTTAACCTGTCACTTGCGAAGGCGGCAAAAAAATATGGCATTAAGGTTTTTTACTACATCAGTCCCCAGGTATGGGCATGGAGAAAAGGACGCATAGGTCAAATTAAAAAAACCGTCGATAAAATGGTCGTGATTCTGCCTTTCGAAGTCAATCTTTACAATGAAGCCGGTGTCAATGCCGAATTTGTCGGGCACCCCCTTTTAGATGTGATCGGAACTAAGTACTCCCGAAAGGAGGCAATGCTGAAATTCGGCCTCGAGGACGGAGTGACAACAGTGGGAATTCTGCCCGGAAGCAGGCAATCTGAAGTTACCAGACTTCTTCCCGAAATGCTAAGGGCGGCGGAGATTATCGAAAAGAAGCTGAGACCTGTGCAATTCGTACTTCCACTTGCCGATACACTCGATTTTGCCTTCATTTCACAAATCATTTCACAATATCCAATTAGGGTGGAAGTCATTCGCAATGAGGTCTATGATGTCATTGCCTGTGCAGATATTGCCATAGTAGCTTCAGGAACGGCCACACTGGAAACGGCTCTGATGGAAACACCCATGGTTATTGTGTACAAAGTTTCTATACCTTCCTATTATGTTGGGAAAATGGTAATAAATATTGATCATATTGGCCTTGTCAACATCGTAGCCGGAAAGACGGTTGTCCCGGAATTGATTCAAGATGAGGCCAGTCCGGAAAAGATAGCCGCCATAGTCATGGAGATTCTTGCCGACCGCAGGCGAATGGCTGATATCAAGGCAGAGCTGTCAAAAATAAAAGATATGCTAGGAAGCCGGGGTGCTGCCGAAAGAACTGCCCACCTGGCATACGAACTGATAAAACCGAACAGTCTAAACTTCTAAAGATTTAGGATTTCAAATACAGTGGATATTTTCAAGCGTCTATTAAAACTTGCAAGGCCATACATACCGAAATTCATCCTGGCAATGCTCTGTATGTTGGTGGTTGGCGCCACTACGTCGGCTCTTGCCTTTCTCGTGCAACCAGCCCTTGATGAGATCTTCTTAAAGAAGAATGCAGACATGCTGATATTGATGCCAGTTGCTGTCATTGTCATATACATGATAAAAGGAACCTGCAATTACGGACAGACGATACTGATGAGTTTTATCGGCCAGCGCATAGTTGCGGACCTGCGAAACAAGCTGTATAGACAGATGCAGATGCAGTCCCTTTCGTTTTTCACCAGGAATCCCACAGGCATCCTTATGTCCCGGATCACAAATGACGTCGGCTATGTTCAGGGGGCCGTGTCGGAAGCAGTCACAAGCCTACTCAAAGACTCCTTTACTCTCATCTGCCTCATATTTGTCATTTTCTACAGGGACTGGAAATTGGGCATAATCGCCATGTTCGTCTTTCCACTGGCTATCTATCCCATCGCCAAGTTCGGGCAGAAAATGAGAAGCATTGCCAAACGCACTCAAGTCACGATGGGGAGTCTGACAACACTCCTGCAGGAAACAATATCAGGCACTAGGATCGTAAAGGCCTTCAGCATGGAAGAGTATGAAAACCAGAGGTTCGAGCGGGAAAACGAGCATCTATTCAAACTGGCTATGAAGTCTGTATCAGTCAGTGCCGTATCAAGTCCGCTGATGGAATTCCTGGGCGGTATCGGTATTGCCACAATTATTTTCTGGGGAGGATACCAGGTAATAAAAGGTGTTTCCACACCTGGTACCTTTTTTTCCTTTCTCACAGCGCTCATCATGCTCTATGAACCTGTTAAAAGACTGACCAATGTCAATAATACCATACAGCAGGGCATCGCGGGTGCGGAGCGGGTATTCAGCATTATAGATACAGCACCCGACATAAAAAACGACGCGCATGCCGTCGATCTGCCGAAGATTTCCAGGGACATTGACATCCACAATGTTACCTTCCGTTATGAAGAAGCACCGGTATTAAAAAATATCAATATCGCCATAAATGCGGGCGAGGCTGTCGCTTTTGTCGGCATGAGTGGAGGAGGCAAGACAACCCTCGTCAATCTGATCCCGCGATTTTATGACGTGACGGAGGGACGGATTATGATCGACGGTCATGATATTCGTGATGTAACACTCGAATCCCTTCGCGGTCAGATCGGCATCGTGACTCAACAGACAATTCTCTTCAATGATACGGTGAGAAACAATATCGCTTACGGCAATATAGAAAAGACGGAAGAGGACATCATACATGCGGCGAAGGCAGCTAATGCCCATGACTTCATCATAAACTTGCCGAATGGTTATGATACAGTAATAGGCGAACAGGGGGCAAAGCTCTCCGGAGGAGAGAGACAGAGAATTTCCATTGCGAGAGCACTGCTCAAGGATGCTCCCATACTCATCCTAGATGAAGCGACATCATCTCTCGACACGGAAGCGGAGATAGAGGTCCAGGATGCATTAGAAAACCTGATGAAGGGAAGGACTACCCTGATAATTGCTCATCGTCTATCAACTATCCGCAATGCACATCGCATAATAGTACTTGCAAGTGGCGAAATCGTCGAAGAGGGAACCCACGAATCACTTATTGAAAAGAAGGGCGAATACTTCAAATTCTATAATATGCAGTTTAAAGATGAAAACAGGAATGGCATTGAAAAAACTCGCCAGTAGATTGAGAGAAATCTGGTATGCTGAAACCGCTGCATCCAATCTCGATCCTCTGATTCTGATCCTGTCTCTCTTGTCTTTACTATACCGTCCGGTTGTAAACCTGCGAAACAAAATGTACGATTATGGTATTCTGAAGCAAAACAGGCTTCCCTGTAAAGTGATCAGTATCGGGAATATAACAGTTGGCGGGACAGGAAAGACGCCTGCAGTGATTATGCTGGCAAAGTTATTGAAAGAAAAAGGATACAGACCCGCTGTATTGAGTAGAGGATATGGGGGAAAGAAAAAATCTGCGGTAAATGTTGTTTCTGACGGGTCAAAAATTATGATGGGACACATGGAAGCAGGAGATGAACCGATACTCATCGCAAAAGTTGCAGAAGGAATACCGGTCCTTACAGGGCCAAAAAGAATTCTCACGGGCAGATTTGCCATAGACAATCTGAACGCCGACATCCTGATCCTTGATGATGCCTTTCAGCACAGAGACATTTTCAGGGATATCGACATTGTCATCCTGAACCGTGAACAACCCTTCGGAAACGGCTTTTTGCTCCCCAGGGGGCCCCTTCGGGAATCTCTCAAGTCCATGAAACGCGCTCATTTTCTTATATGGAAAGACAATACTGATGAAGGCCGTTATCCCAAATACAAGGAACATGGCATAGGATTGTACCTTCCCGTACTTTCGGTGTATCTGAAACCGAAGGATATCATTCAGGGTAAAACTGGGGAAGTTTATTCCTTAGACTTCATTCAGAGGAAAAAAGTCTGTGCCTTTGCGGGAATCGCATCTCCAGCAGCATTCAGCAGAACTCTCGAATCATTAGGTGGAGTTGTGACAAGTTTCATTGAATTCCCCGATCATTACCGGTTCATTGAAGCAGATATTTCAGACATTCGGAAGAGATATATAGATTCCTCGTCGGAGATCATTATGACCACAGAAAAGGATGGTGTGCGTCTAGCAGATTTCCCCCATTTTTTAAAAGATATTTTTCTCTTGAGGATGGAAATGGTGATGCTTCCCTCCCAGGAGGAATTTGAGGCGCCCATTCTTGAGAAACTGAAATGAAAAAATCAGCAATAATAAACATCATACTTAAATGTTTTGGAGCTATCCCTCGAAAGTTGAGAATTGGATTCTTTACAGGTATGTTCCGACTTTTCTACTATTTATCGCCTAGGCAAAGATTGATTACCATCCACAATCTCCGGCGTGCCTTTCCGGAAAAGAAAACAACTGAAATTAAGGCCATTGCCAAAGGGGTATACAGAACCCTTGGCATTGTGACATCGGAATTCTTCGACATCCCTACCTTGACAAAGGAGAACATCAGTGATCTGGTTAATGATATTGAAGGACTGGAAAATTTGGAAAAGGCCCTGGGAAAAAACAAAGGCATTCTCCTGTTTGGCGCCCACTTCGGCAACTGGGAACTTTCCGTAATAGCAATTTCGCTTCTGTTAAAACCTCTGATTGTTATCTATCGCCCTTTGGACAGCAGTATCCTTGACGATCTCGTGATGAAGGTAAGGTCATCAACGGGCAATACACCTATCCGCAAGGATCGAGCCATGAGGCAGATGCTCAGGAGCATTAAGAAAAACGAAATTCTCGGCATACTGCTCGACCAGAACGTAGCCTGGCAGGAGGGAGTTTTTGTGGATTTTTTCGGCAGGCCCGCCTGTACAAACAATGGGCTGGCACTTCTCGCCCTGCATACTGAAGCACCTGTGATCCCGGGCTACATACTCAGGCTAAAAAACGGCAAATACAGGATGGTTATCAAAGAGGAAATGCAGGTTGTCCGTACAGGCGATGAAGATGAGGACATACTTATTAATACCCAGAACTTTACGAGGGTTATCGAAGACATAATAAGGCAACAGCCGGATCAATGGCTCTGGATTCATCAGAGGTGGAAAACGAAACCATGGCAGGTGTCAAATACCGCTTAGTCGCAGGAAAATGAAGGTCATAATCTCAAAAAAAATCCCTTTGGGAAATGCAAAGAACATTTTGATACGGGGAACTAACTGGATTGGTGATGCCGTTATGACGCTGCCTGCAGTTGCCGCCGTCAGAAATACCTTCCCTGAAGCGAGAATCTCTATGCTGGTCAAACCCTGGGTGGCGGAGATCTTTAATCTCTGCAAGGATGTTGATGAAGTCATTTCATTTCAAAGTCCCGGGGTTCATTCGGGCATTGCCGGCAAAATCAGATTGGCAAAGGAATTGAAGAATAGAAGATTTGATATGGCTATCCTCCTGCAGAATGCTATAGAGGCTGCTATAATAACGTGGCTTGCCGGAATTCCCATCAGGGCGGGATACAATTCCGATGGGAGGGGGTTGTTGCTGACACACTCCGTCCAGAGAACGGAGGCCATAAGAAAGGTCCATCAGATCGAATACTACCTGGAAATGGTTAAATCCCTCGGATGCCTATCAGCAGAAACCAGAATAAATTTCAAGCCGGGGGCGGAATACGAAATCTTAGCCGAGAAGTTATTCGACAGGTTTGGTATCGAAAAGGTGGGTGTCGTCATCGGCATAGCCCCGGGTGCCACTTACGGACCGGCAAAGAGGTGGTTTCCGCAAAGGTTTGCCGCCGTCGCCGACATGCTGATAGATGAATTCTCTGCACAAGCGATTCTTTTGGGAAGCTCTGAAGACCAACAAAGTGCAGATTTTGTTGAACAGAATGCCCAGCACCAATTAATTAACCTGGCAGGCAAAACGAGCTTGAAGGAGACTATAGCGATTATATCGAAATGTGATATTTTTATATCCAACGACTCAGGCCTGATGCATATTGCCGGTGCATTGAACATTCCGACAGTCGCGGTTTTCGGATCAACGAATCCCGTCACGACCTCCCCTATCGGGGATAAAAGCATTGTCATCTACAAAGGCGCCTCCTGCAGTCCGTGTCTCAAGGAGACATGTCCCACAGATTTCCGATGTATGGACATGATTGGCGTCGAAGAAGTTGTAGAAACTGTCAGAAGGCTGATGCAAAAATGAAAAAGTATGAAGCGGTTTTTCTGGACAGGGATGGCACAATCAATGAAGAGGTAGGATACCTAGACAGTATTGACAAGCTAAAAATATTTGCCAATACGGTGGAAGCAATCAAAATGGTAAACGAGAGCGGTATGAAAGCTGTTGTGATTACTAATCAGTCGGGCATTGCGAGAGGATATTTCAGCGAGGAATTTGTCAAAAAGATCCATGCACGCATTCAGAAAACACTGAAGGCAAAGGGCGCGTTCATCGATGCATTTTATTACTGCCCCCATCATCCTGAAGGTGTCGGGATCTACCAACAATCCTGCGAGTGCAGGAAACCGGAGGCCGGTTTGCTTATAGCCGCATCGCAGGATATGGATATAGATCTTACCCGTTCATACGTAGTGGGAGATATGGTCAAGGACATTCAAATGGCAATCAAGGTGGAGGCAAAGGGCATACTGGTGAAGACAGGCTATGGATTGGATGTCATCCAGAAAGACTTGAAATCAAGTCTAGCAGAAAACTATCAGCCATCCTATATAGCAGAAGACATACTTGATGCGGTTAAGTGGATAATGAATGATCGTATGAAGAACAAACCTGGATGA
>DASPQI010000297.1:0-14095 GCA_035625045.1 Syntrophales bacterium
CTCGCAGCCTGTCAGTCGCGGATAAAAGGCCAGAGTCTGCGGCACATAACTGCATTTTAACTGGATGGAGCTGAGTTCATGATCAAGATCCAGATCGCCAATGGTTATGCTTCCGCCGTCTTTTTTGATAACGCCTGTGAGGATGGATATGAGGGTCGTCTTCCCCGCACCGTTGGGCCCCAACAGCCCCATAATGGAGCCGCGGCGTACTGAAAGGTTCACATCTTGAAGGACAGGCTTTTTGTCGTAGGATTTGTAAAGATGCTTTATCTCGATCAACGGCTCACCATTTTTTAGGGGTTAGGCGATTTTCCTAACCCCTTGACTTCCTTTGGAGCCGATGGCCAGAATCGAACTGGCGACCTACTGATTACGAATCAGTTGCTCTACCGGCTGAGCTACATCGGCTTTTTGACCTACGATTTGATGGTTGTCCGGCAATATTTTCCCAAACAATTAATGGAAATTTATATTATCATAGTTTTCATGTCAAGATTTTAAGATGTCTGATGACATCAACGTCGGTTGTTTCTTTATCACTATTGTTCTTTACCTTGACTTTCAAATCGCGTTTGGTATTATTCGAGAACTTTTAAGGGGTGAAGCCACGTCATGAATGAACGACTAAAAAAAATGTTTTCAATATCACCTCTGAAGATAGCGATCTTTGTCATTTTTATCGCCCTCATCCTGTTTTTCATTGACGTACGCTTTCTCCGATTTATGGAATTGAAAGCCCTTGATTTAAGAATGTTCTCCAGGGGAAAAGTGACTCCAGGAGGAGAAACAGTTATCGCATCAATCGATGAAAAGAGTTTGAGCGAACTAGGCCGTTGGCCTTGGCCGAGGACAACTCTTGCTGAGTTGGTTGATAAACTGAAGGGATATGGGGCAAAAGCGGTGGGGTTCGATATTGTTTTTTCAGAGCCGGATCAAAATTCAAGCCTTAAGACTATTATTGATCTCTCTAATGAATTAAAAAAAATCGGGATTCATGACAAAAGGATACAGGGGCTACTAAACAGGAAACAAACGACTGCCAATACCGACGTCGCTCTGGCTGAAGCGATCAACCGGGCAAAGAACGTTACACTCGGCTATTTTTTTTACAGATATAAGAATGAAGCCGCTCATCTCAGCGAAGGACAACTCGAAGCTTCCGCTGAAAATATCGCCAACTCCAGATATCAAATGATCAAGGGCGAAACAGCGTCTGACGACTCCGTATTTGTCCGTGCTTATTCAGCCGTGACTAATCTCAAACCTATAAGTGACGCAGCTGAGAACAGCGGATACTTTAATGTTTTCCCTGACAGTGACGGGACACTAAGATGGTCGCCTATGGTCATCAAATTTCAGGACGACTATTATTTGCCGCTGTCACTATCCCTGCTACTTCAGTATCTGGACTGGCCAATGCTTACCCTGAAGACAGCTGGATACGGAGTTGAGGGGATAAAGATAGGAGATATTGATATTCCAACCGACGAATCCGGGAGGATGCTGATTAATTATTTAGGGCCGGTGCAGACATTTCCCCATTATTCAATATCCGACATTATCCACGGCCGCCTGTCTCCTGACAACTTCAAAAATAAAATCGTTGTAGTAGGCGCTGCGGCCATTGGAATATACGATCTGCGGGTGACGCCTTTCAGTGCCGTATATCCGGGCGTGGAAATCCATGCCAATGTCATCGACAATATCCTGCACCGGAATTTCCTGCGGCAATCAGTCTTTACATCGCTTATTGATGTATGCACAATTATACTCTTCGGACTTATAGTCGGCATCGTCATCCCAAGGGTTAATGCTGTCCAGGGGGTAGTATTAAGCCTTTTAATAGTCACGGCCTTCATTGTGATAAACGCATTTATATTTTCTCACTTCAATGTCTGGCTAAATGTCATTTATCCGGTTCTCACGATGATAACCATCTATCTAGGCATAACGATATACCGTTATATCACCGAGGAGAGGGAAAAGAAAAAAATCCGCAGCGCCTTCCAGTATTATCTCACCGCTTCGGTCATCAATGAAATGCTGAAAGACCCGTCAAAGCTCAAACTCGGAGGCGACAAAAAAGACCTGACCGTTCTTTTTTCTGATATCAGAGGATTTACGACTATATCGGAGAAGATGACTCCGGAAGAGCTTGTGCATTTGCTCAATGAGTATCTGACGGCTATGACCAATGTAGTTTTTAAATATGATGGGCTACTGGACAAATACATAGGAGACGCCGTGATGGCGGTATTCGGCGCCCCCCTTGATCAGCCGGATCACTCCCTCAGGGCATGCAGAACTGCCCTTGGCATGATGGATGAATTAAAGAGGCTGCAGAAAAAATGGGCAGAGGAAGGTAAGCCTGTACTTGATATCGGCATAGGCATCAACAGCGGCGACATGGTAGTCGGCAATATGGGCTCTGATATGAGGTTCGACTATACGGTCGTGGGAGACATGGTGAATTTAGGCGCCAGACTGGAAGGACTTAATAAGGAGTATGTAACAAATATTATCATCAGCGAATATACTTATACCGATGTCAAGGATGTCCTTTTTTGCCGCGAACTGGATGCCGTCATAGTTAAAGGCAAGAGACTTCCGGTAAAGATCTATGAGCTTTTAGGTGAACGAAAAGATGCCGAAAAGTGGGAAAAAGCTGTTAATCTTTTCGAAGAAGGACTGTCAAAATACAAGCAGGGCCTTTGGGATGAGGCCATCAAGTCTTTCCGGAAGTGCATCGAAGTTAGACTGGACGATGCGCCTGCAAAACTGTATATAAAGAGGTGTGAGGAGCTAAAAAAGAACCCTCCCGGAGGTACATGGGACGGCATTTTCACAATGACGAGAAAATGATGAGGCAATTGAAAATTACACAATATGTCATTGCGAGGAAGTGAAACGACCGAAGCAATCTCATAAAAGTTGATAATACAGAGATTGCCGCGCTCACTTCGTTCACTCGCAATGACAATGAGGTGATTGTGATTCCACTTTCTGGAAATGACAAATACTTATTTTTATATTAACCGTTAGATGAAAGAAAAACAGAAATACAGAAGCTGGGTAGAGGTCGACCTCGACAATTTCACGAAAAATTGGAGTGAGATGAAAAGGCTGGTCGGCCCCGATTGCCGGATTATGCAGGTAGTCAAGGCGGATGCCTATGGTCACGGTGCGATTGAGATCTCCAACGTCGCCCTGAAAAGTGGCGCCTCTCTCTTAGGTGTCGCAAATGCAGACGAAGGGATTCAACTTCGCATCAGCGGGATCACGGCGCCTATCCTCATCCTGAGCCCATCTACAGGTTCTGAGATCGATGAAATCATCAAATACAATTTAATACCATCCGTCTCTGATCTCAACTTCGCCCAGGAGCTCCAGAGAAAAAGTAAAAAGGCGGACATACGAACGCCGATCCACATTGAGGTGGATACGGGAATGGGGAGGGGCGGAACAATATATCAAGAGGCTTTTCATACGATAAAAGAAATCCTCGGATTTCCCAATATCATCGTCGAAGGTATATTTACGCACCTCGCATCCAGTGAAACCCTGGACGATTATAATGATATGCAGTGGAGACTTTTCAAGGAGCTTCTTGACAAACTTGAGGAATACCGCATCCGCATCCCCTTTAAACATATGGCAAACAGCGGCGCCATCCTCAATTACCCCGCATTCCATCTGGATATAGTGCGGCCCGGCCTTATGTCCTACGGCGTCTATCCCGGCCCTGAAACAAAAGCGAAGGCGCATCTTCTGCCTGTCATGTGTTTTAAAACGCGGGTCGCCCTGATCAAGGAATTCCCACAGGGATACAGCATCGGGTACGGGAGGTCTTACATTACGACGGAACCCACGAAGATAGCAACAATACCTGTAGGATACGGCGATGGTTATGAGCGTATTCTTTCCAATCAGGGAGAAGCACTGATCAGGGGAAAGCGGGCCCCCATCGTCGGGCATATCTCCATGGACATGTGTACTATCGATGTCAGCCATATAGACGACTGCCGGATCGGCGATGAAGTCGTCCTGATGGGAAGCCAGGGTAAAGAATGTATCTCGGCGGATGAAATTGCCGGTAAGGTAAGAACAATCAGCTATGAAATCCTTTGTGCCCTGGGGAAGCGGGCGCCGCGGGTGTTTTTGCACAGGGGAAAGACCGATACGGTGGAGCCAATATTGAGGAGGGTCTTCATCCCTGATGAAGAAAAGTCGATCGCAAGAATAGATAACATCATCAGGCATTGCTTCCAGACGAGGGCGCGGAATGAAGAGTTGGGCAACGCTATATATTACGAGATGTTTGAAACTCTCTTCGGCAAGGAAGACCGGCAGTTGGAGCTGAGAACCAATTTTAAATACAATATTAAGGTAACTGAGTTTTCGAAGAAAGAGATCAGCAAAGACCGTTCAGCAGATAACTACTTCAAAGTTACCATCCATGTCGAATACATCAAGACCATAAAAAATTTCATCTTCATGATTGGCTGCGCCCTGAACGAAGAACAATTAGCCGCTTTTTTTGATGATACGCACTGCGAATACCGATGGCTCTTGAATCGGGGAGACGATCTGGTAATGGAGAGAGATTTTAAAGTCGAGAGGGTGCGTATTGATAATAAAGATGTCCCTATCATCAGGACAGAAAATACAAAAAGAGGTTATGAGATCTGGTGCGGCGATGATAAGCTCAAAAAGAAGTTGAACAAGCAGGCCAAGGTGGAAATTGAGATCGTTACGAAGAAATCCAAAAGCAGCAATACCTTCTCTGTTTATCTCGTATACCCCACCAGGGGTCTGGACATATCGTTCAATTATGAGGGGGTAAATTTCAAGTATGTAAAGGAAGTCAGTTTCTTCGCCGGCAAACAGCCTTATCCGGAGATCATCAGAAAGCAGGGAAAATCGATCAGGCTTAGAATCAGCGACAATGACTGGATCTTCCCCAACAGCGGTGTTACTTTCTTCTGGGGTATGTAATTTATGGCAAGATTAAAAGTAGGAATCATATTAGGCGGCATGTCTTCAGAGAAGGAGGTCTCCCTCAACAGCGGTAGGAATGTCTTTGATAACCTCGACACTGAATTTTACGAAGGCATACCCATATTCATGGATGGCCAGGGAAGACTGTGGGTAATCACATGGCAGCTCATCTCTCAAAACACCACCGTCGACATATCGGAACGCCTGGAAAAAGAAGCGCGCAGGATTACATACGAGGATCTAAAGACGGAAATTGATTTCGCCTTCATCTCTCTTCATGGAAAATACGGAGACGACGGCTGCATCCAGGGTTTCCTGGAACTGCTGGGGATACCGTACACAGGCCCAGGGATACTGGCATCGGCCCTGGGCATGGACAAGCATATGCAGCAGAAAATCCTGCGGGGGGCGGGGCTTAGCGTTCCCGATAGCGAAATCATCCATGAAATGGATTGGCGGAACAGAAAGGAAGAAATAAAGAAGAAACTGATTGATCATTTTAAATTCCCTTTTTTTACGAAGCCGATCAGGGAAGGCTCCAGTGTGGGCGTCACCTCCGTCAAGGATGAAGCGTCTCTCGAAACGGGTGTGGAAGAGGCCCTGAAATGGGACACCGCCGTCCTGGCCGAGGAGTATATTGATGGGATAGAATTCTCGTGCATCGTCCTGGAAGAGGACGGTAAAGCCAGTCCTCTCGCCCTCACAGAGATTTATCCTCAAAGCGAATATTACACTTACGATGACAAATACATGCCCGGGAGGTGCAGAAAGTTCACTCCGCCGAAAAATATTTCCCCTGACATGGTGGAAAAAATAAAAGCGGAGGCGCTTAAAGCATACCAAGCATTGGGGTTCAGATCATACGGGCGTATTGACGGATTCCTCGCGAAAGACGGCCGTATCCTTATCACGGATCCCAATTCATCGTCCGGCATGGCCCCATCTTCCTTTTTCTTTGAACAGGCGGCCTCCGCGGGGATGCTTCCGACAATGATTATATCCGCGCTTATACAGAACGCTCTTAAAATCCATCGGGAAAAACAGGGACCCCTGTAATACCGGTCTGTCTCATGTTACCAGCGCCGGCAAAATGACTTTACAAAACTCCAAAATATAATTATAGTCCGTCAACTATCACTCGTAAGGAGCACATAACCCTTGGAAGAAAGAGGTGCGAAAAAACTCAGAGTCGGTATCATCATGGGAGGGATATCCTCGGAGAAGGAGGTCTCTCTTGAGAGCGGCAGGAACATCTTCAATAAAATCAGTCGGGCTAAGTATAACCCCATTGCGATATTTATGGACAGCAAGGCCGCGTTCTGGGAGATACCGATAAAACTGCTGATGCGCAACAGCACCAAAGACATCGAGGAAGATCTGTCCGACGAAGCAACCCTTATCCCGTACGAGGCGTTAAAGTCACAGGTGGATTTCATCTATATCGGCCTTCACGGCAAGTTCGGTGAAGATGGAACTTTGCAGGGCTTGCTGGAGCTTCTGAATATCCCCTATACAGGTTCGGGTGTCCTCGGCTCTGCCATAGGGATGGACAAATTTACATGCAGGAAGATCCTGTCTATGAGCGGTATCGACGTACCCAGGACAATGCCGGTTTACAAACGGCAATGGGTAAGTGGAAACAACAAAGAAATTCTCAACAGCATTGAAAAAGAGATCGGGTTCCCCTGTGTTATAAAGCCGACGCGGGAAGGGTGCAGCACTGCTGTTAAAAAAGTGGTATCAAAAGCCGGTATACCGGCGGCCGTCGAAGACGCATTGCAGTGGGATAACACAGTACTGGTTGAGGAATTCATTGACGGGATCGAGGTCACCTGTGGTGTCATCGAGAATGATTACCCCATGGCGCTGACCCCTTCCGAAACCATTCCCACCCAGGATGTCCTTTCCCTGGAAGACAAGTTCCTCTATGGCCAGGGTGAAAACAAAACCCCTGCCCGCGTGCCGGACGATATATTGAAGAAGATACAGGATGTTGCGGTTCAGACATTCTGCGCCCTTGACCTTAAAGGCTATTCAAGGATCGATATGTTTGTCAGAAAAGACGGGCGCGTTGCCGTCCTCGAGCCCAATACCCTACCCGGAATGACCCCTTCCACTGTCCTCTTCCACCAGGCAGCGGCCTCCGGCATCACCCAATCGGAATTGATAGACCGGATCATCGACGCAGCCCTGAAGGTACATGCGAAGAAAAGAGGGCCGTTGTAATTGAACGGAGTAAATTCTGGCCTTTCACGCCGTCAATTATTACTACATTCCTTTCTTCCTGAAATAATCATTTCTATTTAGTAGTGAATTAATCTTTTTAACCCGTTTAGTTCGTTTTAGAAACGTAATAAAATTGCGGAATAAAGCTTTTCCTTCGAACTTTCCAGTCAGGTAATTTGAGGCTGAAAAACATCGAAAATGTTCAATATCATTACAAATATCTCATAAAATGGCAATTATTCCCATGCGATATACGCCGCCTCATAAAAAATATTGACAGAATATGAAAGATGAATATATTAAATAAAATTTTTGAGGGGTACTGAACAAAATGGCTAGTGCAACCATGCACTTCAATTCATTACAGAAATCTCTCGCAAATAATATGTTTCAGCACGCGGAGAATCTGGCGGGAAAGTACTTTCGCCTGAGCTGTGAAAAAATGAAAAATTACCATTATGATATCAAGACCCTAGCCTATCTCGAAAAGCATGAAGTAAAGGAAGGAGCATTCGCCCATCTGTGCAGGTATCAGTGTAAAAAAGATGAGGGCGCGAACCGGCCGGGCGACTTTTACTTTTACAGGATATGTCTTCAGGATAACAGGATTTTAGATGCCGTGGAGAGGGGTCAATCTTTCATTAAACTGAATCCCTTATTGTTGTACATCGCTGCACACGAGCTAGTCCACATCATCAGGTTCGAAGCTAGAGAGATCGATTTTGACGCCCCCAGGGAAGAAAAAGAGCGGGAAGAAGATAAAGTACATACGATAACGAAAGATATGCTTCAGTCCTGCATTTCTCCCGATATTAAACTGATCCTTGATTGCTTCAGCAATCGCTATAAAATAGGAGACCTTTTTAATTAAGAATTTTTTTGTTGGAGGATTTATATGCCGATTTATGAATACAAGTGCAGAAAATGCGGGAAACAGTATGAGCTGTTCCAGAAGATGACTGATCCGGTTGTCAAGACCTGCAAGTTCTGCAAAGGCCCTGTTAATAAACTTATCTCTGCCACCTCATTCCACTTGAAGGGTTCGGGCTGGTACGCAACCGACTACGGCGGAAAGAACGCGCCGGCAAGCGAAGTGAAAAAAGTTGATGCGGTAAAATCAGAGACAACAGAAACCGCAAAAACGGAATCAACGCCGAAGGCAAACACAGATGATCAAACACCTTAAAACCTTCCGATATGGGCGGCTATCTTTAACAGATAAGCCGCCTTTTTTTATTTATTGGACACACCTATATTTAGTGCTGGGTAGTTTTGATGATTGAGAATTACTGTTGCAATACAGTGCATCTCAATATCCGCGTATACCAATGTATTTAGCGAACCAAGCCAGCTTCAATAAATTTATTGCTGATCAATTACTTTTTTCAGGTGGCCAAACCCCGAGGCGGCAGTGGGCCACCCTGCGTAAAAAGTGATTCCGCAAACTTCACCATATCGTCGGTAAGCACGATCGTGCCGCCGGGAAGAGCAATAACACCTTGCATTTTCACCAACAGAATATTATTTATAATAAGGAAATAGAATGTCCCTGTCGGGGGCAGGAATGACGTAGCAAAGATTGGAAAGGAGACAATTTCATGCTTGCCAAAATCATCCAATTCTTAGAGCGCGATATTTGGCGCATTCGGTTGAAGAACCTTCCTGCTACGAAAGCCATCCTTATCGACCATCTGAGGATCCTTCTTGCCGCATGGAGAGGGTTTGACAACCACCAATGTCAATTGAGGGCTTCCGCCCTGACCTTCTTCTCACTCCTTTCTATCGTCCCGGTAGCAGCCATGGCCTTCGGTATTGCAAAGGGATTTGATATGCAAACCGTCCTTCAGGAAAGGCTGCTGGAGAAGTTTGAAGGTCAGGAAGAGGTTCTTACAAAGATCTTTGGCTTTGCTAACGCCCTTCTGGCAAATACGAATGGAGGGGTGATTGCCGGTGTCGGTGTGGCAGCCCTCTTCTGGACCATAATTAAAGTCCTTGGGAATATAGAAAGCTCTTTGAATGACATCTGGGGTGTTAAGAAATCTCGGACTCTGCCCAGGAAAGCCACGGATTATCTTTCCGTGATGCTTATCTCCCCGATCCTCCTAGTGGTGTCCGGCAGTGTTACGATTTTCATCGCCTCACAAGTTACATTCATCACTCAGAAGATCGCAGTGTTCGGTGCCCTTGGCAAAGCTGTTTCTTTCATTCTCAAGTTTGCCCCCTACAGCATCATGTGGGCACTTTTTACTTTCATCTACATTTTTATGCCCAATACTAAAGTAAATCTAAAATCAGGCTTTTTCGCAGGGATAATAGCCGGAACAATCTATCAGGCGGTGCAATGGTTATATGTAACCTTTCAGGTGGGTGTCGCAGAATACAACGCGATCTATGGTAGTTTTGCCGCTTTGCCTCTTTTCCTGGTCTGGGTCCAGCTCAGTTGGCTTATTGTTCTCGCCGGCGCAGAGCTTTCTTACGCTCATCAGCATTCAGATATGCTTGAGTTCGAGCCGGACATTGAACGTGTGAGCGCCTCCTTCAAAAAACTGCTCACATTACGGGTGGTAAGTCTGCTCGCAAAGAATTTTTCGCAAGGTTTGAAGCCTCTCACAATGTCGGACATCTCACATGCGACGGATATCCCCAAGAAGCTGATCAAGCAGATCCTCAATGACCTTACGGAATGCGGCATTGTAACCGAGACTTCGAACAAACAGGAACATGAAACGGTTTATCAGCCAGCGCTTGACACCGATCATTTGACAATCAATTATGTCCTGGATGTTATGGAAAGATGCGGTATTCCTGACATACCTGTTGAAGCTAGACCGGAATTGGATACCCTTGCACAGAGCTTAAAAACGTTCAGAGATGAGCTCGAAAAATCTCCGGCGAACAGGATTTTGAGAGAAATTTAAAGATTTTTTCATTTAAGGCTTAACATTATTTTTTAAAGTACGTTTCCCGCGGAGGCGTTGCATGAGAAATTGGTCGATTGCTTCGTCGGAAATATCATTATGCAGAGCCTCATTGATCGTCTCGATGGGAATCTCCACCCGCGCGGCACTCCTGTGACCGCCGGCACTTCCATAGTTTTCAAACGCCTTCTTAGCAATCGCCCCGCAATCCTGGCGGTAACCATCTCCCCTGAAAATTATGATAAGCCTGTCTTTGACGATCCCTGCGATAATAACGTAAGAGATGTCAATAATCCGCAGGAAAAAGTCGGCTACCTGAACACATGCGTCAACACTTTCCACCCTGCCTAGAAAACTGATAATCCTGTCACGGTAACGACGCTTGTTATGGTATGCGTAATCGTAATACTTGAGAAAGCGATCGGGGATTTGATTCAATTCAATACGCCGGATAAGCTGCTGATTGGCTCGGGCAAAATTCAGATAATACGCGCTGATATCTTCGAGAATGACATCACGCTCGAAATTGTTTGTATCTGCTTTAATTCCGTAAAGCAGCGCCGTATGGAGCTTCTTGGGAATTTTTATTTTTGCCGCCAGGAGGTACTCCGTCATCATCGTGGATAGAGCGCCGTAGTTTTCACGAACATCGGCCAGTTCCGCATGCCATACAGTCGTGCATGGATGATGATCAAAAACGATTTGCGGATGAATATCTCCGTGTGCCTCACCAAAGAACGTTGGCTGAGCATCAACAAGGACTTTCAAACGGTAAGCCCCGAGATCGATTTTGCCCAGCAGGTGAATCTCAGCTTTCATTGCCCGGATAAATTCAACATTCTGATGCCGGCTGACGGGTTCGGTTGCGACAAAGGCGTATTTCGAGAGAGTTGCAAATCGTCTGAATAGTTCGTGTATTGCCATGGCCGATGCAACAGCATCCGGGTCCGGACTCCCATACATCAGAACGGCAAGGGAATCATTTTCCTGCACCATGGTTTTCAACTTCATTACATTGTGTAGAGTCTCCTCTTTAATGAGAAACGATTCTATACGCTTCATATAATGTGAATTTTTCCCTTGGGTTCAGAAACGACCTCGCCGACTATAGCCGCCTCGGTTATGCCCCGCGCATGCATCTTCCCGATTAATTTTTCCGCCTGAACTTCCGGTAGGGCAATGAGAAGCCCACCGGCTGTCTGCGGATCAAACAAAATATCCACCATCCAATCGGGACAGGACGGATCAACCCCTATCAGTTTCGAGCGATACTGCCGGTTTCGGTGCAGCCCTCCCGGTACAACCCCCGTCTCAACAAACTCCCGTATCTCGGGGAAAAAAGGAACGGAAGAGGCACGAATCATCATGCCTACATCGGAATTCTCGATCATCTCAAGAGCATGCCCCAGGAATCCAAAGCCGGTGACGTCTGTACAGGCATGAACAGCGGGCATTTCCTGCATGAGTTCTGCCGCATCCTTGTTTAAGGTGGTCATGCATTTTACCGACTTCGCTATCAGTCCCTCGCTGGCTAGTTCACCTTTCAGCGCTGTACTGACAATACCGGTACCTAACGGCTTGGTAAGGATCAGTTTGTCCCCTACCTTCGCACCTCTGTTTAACAGGACCTTATCAGGATGGATCACCCCGGTAACAGAAAGACCATACTTCGGTTCGTCATCATCAATACTATGCCCCCCTATGAGAAGTACACCGGCCTCCCTCATTTTATCAAGTCCGCCATGGAGAATACGATGCAGAATGGACATATCCATTTTTTTCACGGGAAAACAGACGATATTCAAAGCCGTAAGCGGCCTTCCGCCCATGGCATAGACATCGCTAAGGGCATTAGTTACGGCAATCTGACCAAACGTATAGGGATCATCCACGATCGGTGTAAAAAAATCCACCGTCTGGATTATGGCAAGATCATCACGGAGTTTATAAACTCCGGCGTCCTCCGCATGCTCCATCCCGACGATCAAATTCGGATCGGAAATCAACGGCAAATTCTTCAATGCTTCACTCAGGTCGCCCGGACCGATCTTGCAGGCTCAACCGGCCCCGTGAACCGTCTCAGTTAGGCGAATTTTCGCTCTTTCATCCATGTGCGCATCCTACAGCAATTGTAAAAAAGCGTCAATGGTTTGTGTTGGTCAAAATAATCGGTGAAAAATAACCAAAACTCCAGCTTTTATTGTATCATATAAGTATGATATTTGGACAAATATGAGCTACGATAGATTCAAGGATATTACCATCCAGCAGCTGGAAGTCCTTATTTCCCTTGTTGAAGCAGGCAGTTTCACCAGGGCTGCCGGGAAACTGCATCTCTCACAGCCATCCCTGACCAAGCAGATTCAAAACCTGGAAGCGGCAACGGGAATACAACTAGTTAAAAGGGGCAGCACGGGCATTTCCCTCACACCGGAAGGCCGGGTTATATATGATTATGCAAAACGGATCATTCGATTGCGTGAGGACGCCAAGGAGCGTGTCATACGGCTCAAGGATCAGGAATCGGGTCATATTTATGTATCCGCCAGTACCATACCGGCAACGTATATACTTCCCCACCTGTTGAGCAGCCTGAAACAGACGCACCCCGATATACAGGTACACATGCAGATACACGACAGCGAGGAAACACTGCAAATAGTTCTGAACGACCAGGCGGAACTAGGATTCATCGGAAAAGAACCGATGAATAGAAAACTGGCTGCGGACCGCCTCTGGAAAGACAATCTGGTCCTTGCCGTCCCAGTTGACCACCCCCTTGCGAAAAACAAGACTGTGACAGTGGAAAAGCTTAGAGGAATACCTTTTATCATCCGGGAAAAGGGATCGGCGACGCGTGATATTGTCGAGGAATGTCTCCAAAGGCATCGCGGCACAAGCTTGTCTCGATTTAACGTGATTTGTGAAATGGGAAGTTCCGAGGCCGTGAAGGAGGCCATACTGGCAGGCTTTGGGGTTTCGATTCTTTCTATTTTTGCCATTAGACGGGAGATATCGCAGGGCTTACTGACAGTTGTCAATTTAAGCGACTGCAGGATGGAGAGGTATTTCTATCTTATCTACAAGAAACAATTCCCTCTAATGAAATACCACAGGTGCTTTTTAGACGTCGTGAAGGGATATTCCCCATTCGAATGAACTGCCCCGGAGATTCATATCCGTGAGAATCTAGTTAGAACTATTCAGTGCTCCACAAATACTCATCATTTCTTCTTGATTTTTTTTATTCCTCGACTTATTATTTATTCAGGGAATTCCGAGGATCGACATCAGACACGTGATGTTGTATTGATCACGTAGAGAGATCGATGGGAGTAAGCGGAAATACCCTCGCATTATGATCCACAAAGGACATTTCAATCACCTCTCTGAAGATACTGCGTGATCAAAATATCCCCGGAATAAAAAAGAATAATTATTAAACCAATGGAGCTAAATTGACCAAGATATTCGTTCATTTGGATATGGTCATGATGCATGGTAAGAGTTACAGAAGCTCTATTTTATGGAGAACATAAATATGACAAATACACAAAATACAATTAAGTGCATAGCATTCATTATTATGTTGGTTGCCTTGTCAGGAATAATGTTGCTAGGTTTTTCTAATCCAGCAAGTGCTCAGAGGCAAGTTTTTGTCCCATCCGGATCATACAGTGGATATCATGGCGGGTACGGTGGGTGGCATGGTGGGTGGTATGGCGGGTGGCACGGCCATCGTGGATGGTATTATGGTGGATGGTGGTATCCCTGGGCTGTAGTAGTTCCCTTTTTGCCGTTTTATTACCAGACCGTCTGGATAGGCAGTTATCCTTACTATTACGCTGATGGGATTTATTATGCTCCGGCTCCAGGCGGTTATATGATTGTAAATCCACCTCAAAGCACTGTCGACCAAGTGACGCCATCGGCTCCACCAGTAGAGAAGTTGT
>DASPQI010000298.1:0-4566 GCA_035625045.1 Syntrophales bacterium
TGAAGGAGCGACCCGAATTCATCATGCTTGACCATTCTTAAATCAGTCTGGAGTCCCGGGGACAGGATGACACTCGCCTTCGTCGGCCCTTTGGCAAGGACTTCCTTTACAAGGGGCAGGGCGACGAATTCGTTGATTACCATCTCCGGATTGTTGGCGGTTCCCATGATATCTATGTCGCCGACGGTTTCCCGAAAGCGTCTCAGGCTTCCCGCAGGAGTCATGTTTTTAACTCCCGGAAGAACACGCAGATTATTCAAGACATCCTCCACTATCGGCAGGGCCTGACCGATAGGGATGCGCTGATCCTTGCGGCGTGTAGCCTGGATCTGGTGGAGTATGTTTTGCGCAGTCTTGTCGCCCATCCTAAAGAGGTGAGCGACTTTCCCCTCCAAGATGGCCTGTTCCAGCTGCTCTGCGGAGCTTATCTTCAACTCGGTTGCCAGCCGGTGCGCCGTTTTTGGCCCGATGCCGGGTATTTCTAAAAGGCTTGTTATGCCCTCGGGGAAATCAGCCTTGAGGTCTTCGTACGCTTTGAGCTTTCCGGTCGTTATCAGTTCCGTGCTCTTGTTCGCTATCGCCTCGCCGACGCCGGGGATTTTTTGAAAGTCTTCTCCCTGTTCTAACATGGCTGCCATTTCTTTGGGGAGGTGTTCGATAACCTGTGCGGCCCGCCGGTAAGCCCTTATTTTAAAAATATTATTCTCCTTCAGTTCGAGGAGGTCGGCCATATCCTGAAACACTCTGGCGATTTCCGAGTTCTTCATTTCACAAATCCCTGCAGGTTTGAATTGCCGTGGCCGGAAGAACCAGGAAGGTCGGGACCTACAACTTGTTTCACCTGCCTTCCTGCATTATTTGTTGGTTGTATATTAGTTAATATATACCGATTCTGCAATCCAAAATTAATATGTAGAAATTAAATCAATCGTCCTTTCCATTGAGATAAAGTGGAAGAGGTGATAAAGAGATTTATCGGGAATATTTGTGAACGTTCGCCTTACAGCATATTTCCAATATTAATATTGGATTTGCTGGTTTAATTTTCTGCCATGAATCCGGTAGCTAGCGCATTCTCCGTGGCTTGCCACGGGGTAAGCGAGCGAGTGGGGGAACATAATTATTCCTTAAGGATCGGAGATTTTCCGCAGCTTGCTGCAGAGGATCTTCAATTTACAAGATAAGTATTGGGGATCAACCTTATGAGTTACGTTGCTGAAGTTTTAATTGTGGCAATCGGGATTTGTTTGGGGGCGTTGGGTGTTTATCTGCTATTCAGGTCGCGTGAAGAAATTTCCACCCTGCATGAGGAAGTTAAATTGCAGACGGACAGACGCTCGGCTGCGGAAGAAAAGAATACGCGCATACCTGAGCTTGAATCAATAATTTCATCAAAAAATGAAAAAATAACGGAACTGCAAAAAGAAAATGCTGATTTTAAGGCAAGGATGTTGGTGATTGAAGCGAGACTTGCGGAAGAACGAAGAGCTGCGGAAGAAAAACTAAAACTTCTTGACGAGGCCCGGCAGAAATTGTCTGACGCGTTCAAAGCACTGTCTGCGGACGCTCTCAGGAGCAGCAATCAATCCTTTCTGGAACTTGCAAGAGAGACGCTGGACAGATATCAGGAGACAGCAAAGGGGGATCTGCAGATGCGGCAAAAGGCCATTGATGAGCTCGTCAAACCATTAAGGGAGTCGCTGGACAAGGTAGACGGTAAGATTCGTGAAATTGAGAATGTACGTGCAACCGCTTATGTTTCTCTTACAGAGCAGATAAAATCCCTTGCCACAACACAGAATCTTCTTCAGGCTGAGACGACAAACCTTGTCAGGGCGCTCCGGGCGCCCATAGTACGGGGTCGCTGGGGTGAGATCCAACTGAAGAGGGTGGTAGAAATTGCCGGAATGGTTGAATATTGCGATTTCATGCAACAGGAATCTGTTATGACCGAAGACGGTCGCCTGCGTCCGGACATGGTCATAAAGCTTCCTAATGATAGCAACGTTGTGGTGGACTCCAAGGCGCCCCTGCAGGCTTACCTTGAGTCATTGGAGACTCAAGACGAAGAAATTCGTGTGGCAAAACTGAAGGAACACGCCCGGCATATAAGGAATCATTTAGCCGACCTGGGATCAAAGGCTTACTGGGATCAATTTAAACCGACGCCGGAATTTGCCGTACTGTTTCTCCCCGGTGAAACCTTTTTCAGCGCCGCTCTGGAGCAAGATCCGGGCTTGATTGAGTTCGGTGTCGATCAACGAGTTATACTGGCAACGCCAACTACACTAATCGCGTTGCTGAAGGCGGTGGCGTACGGTTGGCGCCAGGAAAAACTTGCGGAAAATGCCCAGGAGATAAGTGATCTCGGCAGGACCCTCTATGATCGCATTAGGGTTCTAGCTGGGCACTTTTCAGAGATGGGGAAAAACCTGGATCGAACTGTGGAATTCTACAATAAAGCCGTTGGTTCTCTGGAAGGGAGAGTACTAGTGACCGCACGGAGGTTCAAAGAACTGGGAGCGTCTACTGGAGAAGACATAGAGGTTCTGGAGAATT
This sequence comes from Syntrophales bacterium, assembly GCA_035625045.1. Classification (GTDB taxonomy): domain Bacteria; phylum Desulfobacterota; class Syntrophia; order Syntrophales; family UBA2185; genus DATKLL01. The sequence continues at coordinate 2,560 of DASPQI010000298.1, forward strand.
TGGATAGGTCTATGCGGTCATTGCAATCACCTGAAATGGCTGCTCATCCGTCGGAATCAGATGACAATAAAAGTTAGATTATTGAGGGATAAAGTATGAAGTCGTTACAATGGAAGATTTTAGAATGCCCCGGGAAAGCAACCTTAATTCAAAAGTTATTCCGTATCTTCCTGTTCACTTTTTGTATGATATTGCCGGCAGGAACCCCTGCGCGGTGTGATCTTCCTCTTATTCTTGAACCACCTTCTTCCGATTCGATGATTTCATCTCTTAATATAAAGGAGCCTCTTAAATTCTGCGGAGAGCCTGTTCCCTTGGATAAACAGGAAGTGCGCGAGCGACTGGAGAAGGAATTTCTTGTCACTCTTTGGAATCGTCCGCAGATTATTCTCTGGATGAAAAGATCAGGCCGTTTTATGCCGTTCATTGAGGAAACATTGAAGCAGAATAATATGCCGGAGGACCTCAAGTATCTGGCAATAATAGAAAGTTCGCTGATATCCCATGTGAGTTCTTCAAAAGGCGCGAAGGGATACTGGCAGTTTATGGAAGATACAGGGAAAAGATATGGCCTTAAAGTCGATTCGGACATTGATGAACGCAGAAATTTTTTTTCATCCACCAGGGCCGCCGTCAGTTATCTGAAAAAACTTTATGGGGACTTTGGTTCATGGACACTGTCAGCCGCTGCTTATAATATGGGAGAAGAAGGTTTGAAAACGGAGATTCTGGTTCAGCAGGAAAATAACTATTATAATCTCTATCTCCCAGTCGAGACGCAGCAATATATTTTGCGGGCAATTATTGCAAAAATGATTTTGTCCAACCCTGAGAAATTTGGATTCAAATTAACCAAGGAAGGCATTTATCCACCCTTGCAATTTGATCATGTTGAATTGATGTGTGATCAGGATACACCAGTCTCTATCATCGCTAAGGCTGCGAACACATATTTCAAAATTATAAAGGACCTGAACCCTGAGATAAAAGGGCACTATCTGGTCAAAGGGCAACATGTCATTCTCATTCCGGTGGGCGCTGCCGAGGGCTTTCAGACGAGATATGAAGATCTGTTAAAAAAATGGCTGGCAGAACGCAAAGAACACATGTATGTGGTCAAAAGGGGAGAGACCCTTACTTCCATAGCCGCGCGCTTTAACGTACCGGTACAAGTGATACTCATCTGGAACAATCTGGGGACTAAAAAACATGTTAAGCCGGGTGACCGGCTATTTATTATCCCGGATGAAGGAAAATCTAAAAAATAAGCAGCAATTTAATATGGCTAACATATCTTATGAATCCCATGATCAGCGGTTTGGCTAAGATAAAAGAAAGGTTTAGATAATCACTGAACATTCATATTTCGCAATAGTTCTTGAATATACTTATTCTAAGGTAATAATGATCAAAATATTATGAAAATCTTGACAATCCGAATTTAGTGACTATTAATTATTAAAAAAATAATGTTAGGGAGGAGGAGAGGAGTGTATGAAATTCAAACCTTTAAATGATTATGTACTGGTTTCTCACGTTAAAACTGAAGAGAAGACATCAGGCGGTATCATTATACCTGATACGGCGAAGGAAAAGCCACAGGAAGGAAAGGTAATCGCTGCAGGACCCGGGAGACGAGATCGTGACGGCAATAGGATTGCCATGGAGTTAAAGGATGGGGACCGGGTATTGTTCGGTAAATATGCCGGAACTGAAATTAAGATCGATGGTGTAGATCACATTATCATGAAAGAAGACGAAATATTCTGTATTACAGGTTGATGAAGGGAGGTTATAAATATGGCGGCAAAAGAGATCAAATATGATGCGGTTGCCCGTGAGAAAATTTTGAAGGGTGTGGATACCCTGGCGGGCGCTGTAAAGGTTACGCTCGGTCCTAAAGGCAGAAACGTCGTCCTCGCAAAATCCTGGGGTTCCCCGACAATCACCAAAGACGGGGTAACCGTAGCCAAGGAGATAGAACTGGCGGATAAGTTTGAAAACATG
>DASPQI010000299.1:0-2782 GCA_035625045.1 Syntrophales bacterium
CTCTACTATTTCATTTCGGCGAATTTGTAGCCAATGCCTCTTACAGTTAAGATGTATTGTGGATTGTTAGGGTCACTTTCAATAGATGCCCGAAGCCGGCTTATGTGAGCATCTACTGTTCGAGGTTCCACAAAGGTCTCATCTCCCCAGACATGATCAAGTATTTGATCCCTTGTATAAACTCTGCCAGGATTCTGAACTAAGAATCGTAACAGCTTTAATTCCATAGGACTAAGATCGATCTTTTCCCCATTTATGGTAACCTGATAAGTCCTGAAATCGATGCTCAATCCCTCGTATGTCAATATTTCCGCCTTATCTTGATCAGGACGTGCCCCCGTCCTTTTCAGAATTGCGCGGATTCTGGCTATCAACTCTTTCACATTAAATGGCTTAGTTATGTAATCGTCGGCCCCAAGTTCAAAACCTATTATCTTGTCCACTTGATCACTTCTTGCTGTTAACATAATAATGGGGACAAACTCCGTTTCCGGATTCTTACGAATAAGCCTGCATACCTCTATACCCCTGATGCCTGGAAGCATCAGATCCAGGACTATCAGATCAGGACTTTTTGTTTTAACTAGATCAAGGGCACTTTCCCCGTCGTAGGCTTTAATGACAGAAAATTTTTCCTGCTCAAGATTGTAGGTTACGAGATCGACAATATCTTTTTCGTCGTCTACGACCAGAATCCTCGTATGCATCATAATTCGACACCGCCTCAAGACTTACAGTCAGTTACCTGATTAATATGGGCCAAGTTCTTGACCTACTAAAATTATTTAATGTTTATAGTAACTACACTGATATTGTTACAATTATATGTTGATTCAATGAAATATTAGAGAAAAATGATTCTTACTATAAGAGGTTAAATCAGGTATCCGATAAGGAGGTGAGGATTGACAAGCACTTATGAAAGCATTATCCGGTTGTTAGTTATGTTGAGCTTTTTTTGAGAGAATTAACACTGATAAAATGAGATCTCTTCGTGAGAGTTATCCAGCCCAAATTTTTTATTGACGATGGATTCCTATTATTGACAACTTGCAAGGTAAAATTTCATGTATTTTTTACTTGTTTGTAATTTTCTTGAAACATTGAAAGACTATATTGTGTTCAATATGAGGGAGAGATAGTACATTTTTTACTATTGCATCATGAATTCTAAGAAAATAAAAAGCTTAAAGTACATTGCTTCATGAAAAAAGGCAGAGTGTAAAAAAACTCTGCTTTTTTTGTAGGAGAATAGAACAAGGTTCCAAGAAATAAAAATATTGGAAAGGATAAGAAGAAAGCAATTTGAAAACAGTGTCTTTGGCAATACATGATCGCTCTGTTTTTTCCCATTCTATAAAGATAGAGAATATGCAGGCTTTAGGAGGGTAAAGTATGAATTACCAGCTACGTTCAACCGCGGCAGTGGACACAACGCATGTAGTAACGGAAGTCGGACTGGTAGGATTAACTAAATTGTATATAGACGCAGGATCGCCAAATGAAAAAAGCAAGGGCAAATTGGCAAAAAGAAAGATGGTATATACGATAGAAAGAAGGCAATCTCTGTCAGACTGCATGAGTGCTACGTGGGAAGTTATTACGAGACCGTATTTTCAAAATGGATACTACCCAACCCCTAAAATCGAGAAAATCGAAGAGAAGATTGTGGACTTGCAAGCTAAAGTGCTGAACGGTAAGGCTTCGTTATCTGATTTTAGAAGTGCCGTGGAACACTGGGAAGAAGAAGTCATATTGGCCAAATGCACAGCACTTCAGGGGACGATAAACTTTATTGCTGAATCGACAGGCATTAATTAGTGTATCTGATTTTTCACAGAGCACTGTGGGCTAATGTCAAGAGTTCTTTCGCAAAATGAATTGTTAATATGAAACAAAGTCGCGAATGAATAGAATCATCCGGAGCATCGAGGAAGGTCGGAAAGAAGTTGCTTGAAAAATAGATAAAGGGTGTAACAGAGGATACCGCATCCTGTTAGAAGGATGCAGTATATTATTGGTGCACCAAGTATGGGCAATTCCAAAACAAAAAAGGGTGGAGCACTTTTCACACCCTTTCCTGATTGACAATATAGCTATAAATTATTTCACAGCTGCCTTTAATGCCTTCCCTGCTGAAAACTTGGGTACCTTTTTTGCCGCGATCTTGATCGGCTCGCCGGTCTGCGGATTTCTTCCCTTTCTGGCAGCTCTTTTAGATACAGAGAATGTCCCGAACCCGACGAGGGTCACACTTTCTCCCTTCTTTAATGCTTTCTTGACTGACCCGAGAAAGCCGTCTACGGCCTTCACTGCACAAGCCTTGCAACATGTAGCCTTGGCAACTTCATTAACAAGATCTCCCTTATTCATTCCTTCATCCTCCCTTTCAGTAATAATATTTATCCGCCAAAAGCGGTAAAACTGCATCCAAACCCATCAAGAACGTTATGTATGAATACTTTGCGTCTTGCTACCAACTTTTTCTTTCAGTTCCTTGTCACCTTGTCCTACGTCATTATTTCAGGATGGTCTAGAAGTTTTCCGAGCCGGATTTCTTCACCTTCCCAATAAATCATTTCCAATTTCGCTTTCGTCGTATCATATAGACAAAAGAGTATATTAGCAATGAGATTTTTTGAAGAGCCGCTTAAAATGCGCCAGAATAGATTATCTCCATTAAGGATGATGACCTTGGGGTCAGTTAGTCCACAAGCTACGTAACCATGACCAAAGAATCCGATTACATACATTTTCTTAAAAATATCAGTTAAAATTAACA
>DASPQI010000300.1:0-5553 GCA_035625045.1 Syntrophales bacterium
ATATGTTATCATTATTTATATTTCAATTTAATTTGGACAAGGGTGTTTTTAACATTATTCAGGAAGGTAATGAATGATCATAAAACCGGGAAAAATCAAAAGAGTCTTGATAGCCAACCGAGGTGAGATTGCCCTTAGGATTTTAAGAACCGTTAAAGAAATGGGACTTGATGCCGTAGTTGTATATGAAAAACCGGACAGTGACGCCTACTATATCAGATCGGCTGATGAGGCCATCCAGATAGGTAACGGTCCGAGGAAAGATTATCTCGATATTGAAAAAATCCTATGGGCAGCCCGCAAAACCGGTGCTGATGCCATTCATCCCGGTTATGGGTTTTTATCGGAGAATGCCGATTTTGCCGATGCGTGCGAGAAGGCTGGACTTATTTTTGTCGGTCCTCCCCCAAATGTGATTCGTGATTTAGGGAACAAGGTCGTCGCCAGAAGGATGGTGAAAGTGGCACATATCCCGAACATCCCTGGCACCAGTGCACTTACTCATGGAGATGCTGGAATCGGTGAAGCCTTGGACTTCTGCAAAGAACATGGTTACCCCGTAATGGTAAAGGCCGCATCTGGTGGCGGCGGCAGGGGGATCAGGAAGGTTCTCAACGAGAAAGATCTCATAAAAACGATCCCCTTGGTAAGATCAGAAACCCTTTCGGCTTTCAGGAATGAAGATGTTTATTTGGAAAAATGCATTCACGCCCCCCGACATATCGAGATACAGATACTGGCCGATCACCATGGCAATGTTATCCATTTAGGCTCACGAGACTGCTCCATTCAACGGAGGAATCAGAAATTGCTGGAGATTGCCCCCGCTGATCTTTCTCGCGATGTTCTTGAAGACATGTATGACATTGCGATCCAGGTAACCCGCGTTGTGGGATACGTAAACGCGGGGACAGTTGAATTCCTGGTTGATTCACAGACAAATGAATTCTGGTTTCTGGAAGTAAACACGAGATTACAGGTGGAGCATACGGTCACGGAAGAATTGACCGGTGTGGACATAGTCAGACAACAGATCAGGATTGCTGAAGGCCAGGTCCTCGACATACCAAAAGAGAGGGTGCGAATGCTGGGTAGGGCGCTGCAGGTGAGGATCAATGCCGAGGATCCCAAAAATAACTTTATGCCGGAAGGCGGGAAGAGGTTAGAAGTTTACCAGTCAGGTGGTGGTCCCGGCATCAGGCGTGATGGTGCGGTTTACCAGGGATATAGGATTCCCACAGAATACGATTCGCTGCTGGTGAAATTGACCATCCGCGGCTATGACTGGGAACAGACGGTAGAGAGACTGAAAAGAGCCCTGCAGGATTTTTTAATTGTCGGGCCCAAGACAACCATCCCTCTTTATCTTGCCATTTGTGATGAACCGGACTTCAGAGCGGGAAAATTTGATACGAGCTATATTGAAACGCATCCCGAAATTTTCAATTATCCGGAGCCGGAACGGGAGGTGGCGAGACTAGCAAAGCTGATCGCAGAGATACATGCAAAAAAAATAAACCCATATGCATATTGATTTAAGAAACAGTTAAAGGCGTATTACGATGATATCACAACAACTTCACGACGAGAGAATCACACCGAAAGAACTGAGGGAAAAGGGTGTTCGTTATATTCTCGATAAGATCAGGCGAACTAAAGATTACTATATCATGAACGCGGAACGAGACATTTCCCAGTCTGATTTCAGGAACAGGATTATGCCCCATACCCAGCTCTTAGTTGCGCCACAGAGGAATGAAGCAGGGTACTTTTCGATTGAGGTATCCGGGGGAGCCTCCGTACATGTGGATTTGCTCCGAAAACAGATCAATCCGTTGGAAAAGTTGCAGGTGTTGAGCAGAGAGATGCCTGACACATTATTTCAGACTGTGTGCCGAGGTATCAATCTATTCGGTTACCGGCCTTACCCGGAGAACATTATTCGCCTGACAGTGCGCAACTTCGCACGATACATACACGTGTGGCGGGTATTTGATTTCCTTAATTACATACCCAACATGATCTCCGTCTTTGAAGAGGTGAAGGCGACCGGTTGTATCCTGGAACCGGCTATCTGCTTTTCAACAGGACCGGAGCATACCGATGAATTTTACGTGAGGAAAGTGGGAGAAATAATTAATGCTACGGGGAATAATATCATTCTCGGTATTAAAAACCACAGTGGATTGGGGTCTCCCCGGAGGATCGGTGATCTTGTGAGATCAATTCTGGAGAAATATCCGGATCTCATCATTCATTATCATGGTCATAATACTGATGGAACCGATGTCGGAAGGATTGTGGAAGCGGTGCGCAATGGCGCAAAGATCGTTGATGCCGGAGACCATGCGTTTACCGGTTTTTATGGGCCTCCTCCCATACTGACCGTGGTGGACGTCCTTGATGAGTATGGATACCACGCCGCCGGCCTCGACAGGCAGGCCGTTATCGAAACCTCCAACAGACTACGTCCGGAAAGAAAATATTACGGAGATTTTGAATCGCAATTTCAGGGATTCGATCCCACCGTGCAGATTCATAAGCTCCCTGGAGGTGGCATGGGATGGAATTATGAACAAGCCATTAAGGGAGGATTCCTCCATTTGATGACGGAAATCCTTCAGAAGGAATTGCCTAAAGTTCATGTCGAACTGGGGGACTGGTGGAGTGTGGCGCCCGGGTCTCAGATTCTCTGGACAACAGCGGTGAACAATGTCGTGAAGAATACCAGGTATAAAGACGTCACGGAAAACTTGAAGAATCTGATGTTAGGCAGATATGGGGAGTTTCCCTTTTACCGGCCTTCCGATATTATCTATCAGACAGTGTTCGGTCCTGACTGGAAAAAGATAGTTGCCCGCGACAGCGGTTACCAGAAAATCGAAGACATTGATCTTGAGGCAGAAAAGAAGACCCTGGAGCATCATCTTGGACGCCGGGCCACGGAAGATGAGCTGGTTCTTTATTTACAGCATGCCAGTGCCGCAGTCAGTTTCTTTAAATTTGAGGAAAAATACGGTAAAACTTGGGTCCTGTCCCCCGACATATGGTTTAGAAAAGGCGGGTTCAGACTGGGAGAGACTATCGGGTTTACCGATGCATCTGGGAAATCGCATTCTGTTGAAATTGGTCCGCAGCGCAGGTCCAATAGAGGTGATGATATAACCTATCTCGTCATCGACCACCACCCGGAAACAGTTCTTACAGAACTGGAAAAAGACTGGCAGCAGATAAAAAAAGAATGGGAGAGTACCCACGAACGAGATTAAAGTTAATGTAGCAGTGTAGGTTGAGGACTTGGAGCTGCAGACAATAACAAAGAGCCTTGATATTTTCCTTGATCGTGCATGAGCAGTACGGGATTAATGAGTGTCAAATGCACGTAGTCTGGATGTCTCGCAAGCAAATACTAATAAATGCCTACGGGTATCGCGACGGTTTATTAAATGCGGGACGAAATGGTAAAGATTTAACGGCTTGTTTTCCGTTTATGTTGCATCACCTTATCTTCTTCTGAAAGTGAATATCCACTGACTTTGGGGAACCGCATCCTTTCTAATGGTAATTCTTATCTATCGCTTATTGGCTAAATCGACATCAAAGACTTATAACGATCTTATAGACAATCTTGACAATACATCAAACATGATGTATATAATAATCAATATTTGGAGGTGTGCTTGTACAATATCGTCTTTTATACGTCTGAGCGGGGAGACTCACCGATCGATAATTTTCTTGACGAATTAGATAAGAAGTCACGAGCGAAGGTGGCGGCTTACCTGTCACTCTTGGAAGAACGAGGGTCGAATCTCAAGCGGCCTTATGCTGATATAGTAGGGGGAAAGATCAGAGAGTTGAGGATACATCATGGTTCCAATCAGTACCGCATCCTCTATTTTTTTCAAATGCTTAATCAGATAGTGTTAGTACACGCATTTTCCAAGAAGACGCGGCAATTGAAAAAGAAGGATATTGAATTGGCAGAAAGGCGCATGGAAGATTGGATGCGACGTCTTTCTGCAGGAGGTGTGATATGAAAAGAGATAAGGTTCGTACATTCCGAAGCAGGTTGCAAGAGGATCTCAAAGACCCCAAGTTCAAGGCACATTACTTGGAAGAGAGGCAAGCTCTAAAGCTTGCCATAAAGATTGCTGAACTGCGTCAAAAAAAGGGCTTATCGCAACAACAACTGGCAAAGCTTATGGGAACCAGCCAGCAAGCAATTTCGAGGATCGAGAGCGGCAAGTACGAGGGCTTTACGCTCAAGACCTTAGAAAAGATCGCCGAAGCAACTGGAATGAGGGTTAAAATCGAATTTGTTGTGGCATAGTTGTCCCATGACCGTTGTATGATAAGGATCCCGAAGGCAACTTCATTGAGATTCAAAATTGGAGAAAATGAAAGTACTGAAAATGAAAAAAAAAGATAAAGACGATACCATTGAAGATTACAAAAAGATAGATGATGAAGTCATTTTCGACAAAGTGAATGAAATTTTTCGTTCTCGACCTGACGATTACATTGATGCTTTGGAACGTATTGGCTTCGAATACCATGAAGAAGATGATGATGGTGAAGAAATAGAAGAAAGGAATGCGAAACCGAAAAATAAGAACCAACGGATATTGGTCACATATTTTGAAGGGGAGGATGATCCATCAGATAAGATATTTGAAACCTTTCTCACCGAGCGGTATGCAAAACGACCCAATCTCCCGCTGATAAGAAAATATTTCAAAAAAGCAAACCAAAAACTCAAGGCACTTCTAATATATGGACTTGATCATTACCCTGGCAGGATCGATCTTTTATCAGATTTAACCTATTTTCATAATTTTGAAAATATATTGCCCATTCTTGTCGTTTATTACACAAGGGCTTGTGTGAATCAAGCAAACTTGGAAACGTTCAGTGTGCTTGCTCAAGATTTTTACTACGCTACCAATCCGGACGGTTATGAAGCGTTGCATGCCCTTCGGGAACTCTTTGAGCCGCATACAGAAAAAAGAAAGATCATAGATTTCTTGATTTCAGAAGAAGAGGAAGTGGAAGATAAAAAGTTATTACAATAAGTGATTGTTAGAAAAATCCACGACATGATACCTGACTAATTGAGTAAACTGGGCTTTTCCCTCCAATTACCGCGTAGTATTTGGCAAACCAACCTTAACAGAAAAATCTTGACTCAACATGCAGATCAGGGCGCTACTAGAGATGGTGTCAACAACTTGGGGCCTTGATAATTTTTTTGATCTTGCCTGCGCAGTACAGGATAAATGCGCGTTAAAAGCTCGTCGACTGGACGTCTCGCTGTCAAATACAAAGCACTGCCAATTATCATCGCGGTCCTTCGTTGAGTCGAGTGGCGCGAGGGAATTTCAACCTCGCGCTCTCCGAGAACCGGACATGACAGTCTCCCGTCATCCGGCTCCTATTGCCCAGCCTGTGGTCTGATCCCAATCTGCCAGTGCGCAAACAACTCCGGCTGCCGTTTTGCGATACCTCTCAGCCATTGTGCCGCCCTGCGCTGATGAAATCTAAACCTCTTGT
>DASPQI010000301.1:0-2467 GCA_035625045.1 Syntrophales bacterium
CGCAAACCATCGAGAGGCGTGCCGCTTCCGCCAGGACAGCGCATATAGCTTACTGCGAGATTACGACCCGGCCCCGTTATCTCCAGGAGGCAGACTCTATCGAACCCGAAATCCATTTGTATAGTATCAATAGTTGAAGAAATGATTTCCTTGGAATCGAGGCTCTGCCGCGGAACCACTAAGCTCTTGCCTATATTCGGAAGAGCGACTTTGTCGCTTTTGAATTCCTTTTCATGAACATAGTAGCCGGTAATTATCTTGCCGAGGTGAAGGTTTGCCCTGATAAGGTTCGCTCTCAGAGCTTCACTGGTTGGAAAATAGAAACCATAGAAATCAGCCACGCTTTTTACTTCCCTGTTTGTTTTTAACACCATAGAGTTCAGATCAATCCGGGAAGGCTCAATAAGATCATCGACCTCTTTCTGCATCAGGGGCTGCCTTGCAATGTTTACGGAACCCATCCCCTGAGACCACGTCAAAAAATCCGCCAGAGAGACACATGCTATAAGAAGCGCCTCGTCGTGAGGAAGTCCCATATGAGCGAAGGGCTTGTGATGAAACTTCGCGGAACAGGTTATTATATTTGGGATGTCCCATTTATGGTAGAAATATGCCCCGACATCATCATGCCCCATTCCTATTATGTCGGCCTCTTCCTCTATCAGAAGACCAGAGTATCCGCACCTTGCTCTAATGAAATCTCCATAACTGATCTTGCCATACCTGTCGAGAATTATTTTCCCAATATCGTGGAGCAAGCCTGCCGTATATACGTCATCAGGAGAACGATGGCCAACAGCCTCAGCTAAATGTTTGCTGAGATGGGCAACAGTGAGACAGTGTCGCCAAAAAAATAGTCCGTTTATGTTTTCCGCACCGCCCTTGACATAATCAAAAAAAGTGGTCTCAAGTGCTAAGGCCTTCACTGATAGAAAGCCCAGAATAAGAACAGCTTCTTTAACATTGGCTGTTTTCTCAGACAGACCGTAAGCAGGTGAGTTTACCACCCTAAGCATTTTCACGGCCAATGAGGGGTCTGTCTCAATAATAGCGGTGAGTTGGTCGAGAGAGTATTTCTCGTCTCCTGACAATTGAAGTAATTTTGTAATAGCAGCAGGCAGAGGGGGCAGTTCTTCTATATCTATGCACAGGACACCTCGTATATCCTTCACCGAAGGAAGCAGACATTCAAAAAGGTGCTCCCCTTTTTCTCCGGAACTTTTTATTGTCTTCATGCTCTACCTCATGAATTAAAGTTTAGTAAGATATGCATAAAAGGCGATGTGACCGTCGTCACAATTTTGAACATTTAATCTTATCGCGGCAGAATGTATATAATATTAAAAATTGACAAAGAAGGAGGATCCGCATGAGTGATACAAGGAAAGTTATTTTAGTCATGGCGGACATCAGTGGCTATACACGTTTCATGATGACAAACAAGCTCGAAGTTTTGCACAGCCAAGTAATCATATCGGAATTGATCAAGACCATAATAGATCAGGTTGAAATACCTATCGAAGTATCCAAGCTGGAAGGGGATGCAATATTCCTTCATGCCGTGAAAGACGATTCTGACGCAGCGGCGTGGGACAATACCAGAAAGGCCGTCGGTAGTAAACTGTTGAAGTTTTTTGATGCCTTCTCGAATAAAATTTCAGAGTTGAGCGGTACAAATATGTGTGTTTGTAAAGCATGCAAAAATATAACTCAACTGAAGCTCAAGGTAATAGTTCACAGCGGCGAGGCTCTTTTCTACAGCATCAACAAGTTCCAGGAGCTGTCCGGAGTCGATGTTATAATTGTCCACAGACTACTGAAAAACTCCGTGAGGTCGAACGAATACATTCTTATGACTGAACAGGCATATAAGGATATAGAGTTCCCTGAAAAAGTCCCGGTGAGTGAGAGTAAAGAAGAATATGATGAGATCGGCAAAATAAATACATACGTGTATCAGCTGCCCGCCTCTGTGGGGCCACTCCCGTACACGGGTGCTCAATTTTCCATCTCAAGTAAAATTGCGCATACGATTGCCAAGGAGTATAAAACAGTTCTTATATTACTGGGAATAAAAATCGGGCCGAAGCTGAATATTTAAAACAGGCATCACGGCATGATCGTCATGCCCTTCTCTATTTTTTCACGCCCTGTCTCGGTCCTGCAGATAGAAATCTTCTCTTTGACCGACTCCACAACCACCGTTCCGACTTTCTCCATGGCGGAATCGAGAAGTTCTCCGGTATCGGGATCTCTGATCTGCTCCGTATGCCCCACCTGGAAAATCTGTCCGGGAGCTACTCCTTCTCTCGCTCCCCTGTTTATATAAACCTTTCCGTCTTTTACCAATATAACAGTACCTTCCCAGGGGATATGGCCTACTTGCTCGCTTATAAATGCGACTGCCTGGTCAATGGCCTGTTCGACGGCTTTTCCAACGTTGGTCTTCTTGAAACCTCCCAGGTCC
>DASPQI010000302.1:0-7827 GCA_035625045.1 Syntrophales bacterium
TTTCAGAAAAAACTGTCTGTACATTCGAACATCGTTCTTATAACAACGGTGTGTCTGATCCTGGGTGGTGCCGCATTTTTTTATATGTTTGAAGTGAATCATATTCTCAAAGATGCTTCCGTTAAGACTCAGATCCTTACCTCCTTCTTTCAATCTGTCACCCCCCGGACTGCAGGCTTCAGCACAGTGAATGTTGGTCAACTGACAAATCCGACAATTCTTGTCCTTATTATGTTGATGTTTATTGGTGCCTCGCCGGGTTCAACAGGGAGAGGAATCAAGACGACAAGCTTTGCCCTTCTTCTACTGATGATCTGGAACCGGTTAAAGGGGCAAGAACAGGTAAATGTATTTAACAGGACCATACCAGGTGAAATTTTAACGCGCACGATTGCCATTATCTTCGCGTCCGCCTTTTCAGTTACTCTCATTACATCGGTTCTATTATTTATCGGGGGTACGGGGAATTTACCCCCCCCTTGAGAGCCGTCACTTTTTTGTGGAATATCTTTTTGAAACAGTGTCCGCCTTCGGCAATGTAGGTCTGTCCATGGGCATAACACCTAACTTAAGCACCGGTCAGAAACTGGCGATTATCCTCGTTATATTTGCAGGAAGGGTGGGACCCCTGACCCTTGCTTTTTCCTGGTATTCCCCAAAAGGGGGGTTAACATATGCAGAAGAGTCTGTTATGGTAGGATGAGGGGGCTGAAGAATGAAACGAGTGGTTGTAATCGGATTGGGCATTTTTGGATCAAACATCGTCAAAGAATTATATGAAAACGGATTTGAAGTCATTGCCATCGATAAGGATAAAGAAGCTGTTCATCATGTAAGAGATTTTGCAACCAAGGCAATTGTTGCCGATGGCAGAGACAATGATGTAATGGATCAGATCGGCATTCGTGAGGATGACGTGGTCGTTATTTCCTTCGGTGAGGATCTCGCGGCCAGCACTCTGATCACGCTTCATCTGAAACAGATGAAGGTTAAGAACATCGTTGTTAAGGCCCCTAACGAAGAGCATAAACTCATTCTGGAAAGGGTAGGTGCAACAGATGTCATTATCCCGGAGAAGGAAGTTGCCGGTAAGGTTGCAAAAAGCTTGATCTCTCCCAATGTCCTTGACTGTCTTCCCCTTTCCGAGGGTTATATGATATTCGAAATAGCACCTCCTAACAGTTTTTTGGGGAAAAGCATCAGCGAGCTTGAGTTAAGGAGCAAATATCACATTGAAGTTATCGCCGTTAAAGACGTCCTGACGGACCAGGTTCATATGGTGCCGCCGGCCGGTTTTGTACTCAAGGACGGTGAAATCCTCGTCGTTATAGCAAAAGAAAAAGATATTCAGAAGATAAGGTGAGGTTATTATGAGTGTGATTATCGATTTTTCTATTTTCCCGATCGGAAAAGAGGAGAGTGTAAGTAAATACGCGTCGCGGGCGGTGCAAATCATCAAAGAAAGCGGCCTGCCTCATCATATAGGCCCGATGGGAACGGCCATCGAAGGAGAGTGGGATGAGGTAATAGCCGTTGTAAAGAGCTGCATGGAGGACCTTAAGAAAGACTGCAACAGACTGTATATGACGATGAAGGTAGACTGCCGACAGGGCGAGTCCGGACGCATGGAGGAGAAAGTAAAGAAAGTGAAATGAAGGTTATTGTAAAATAATTGTGGCGTCAACGGCCACAAGGCCGCTTTCACTAACGATCATCGGATTGATATCGATTTCCTGAATCCGGGGATACTTAAGGCCAATATCACCCAGAGTTGCAAGCATCCGTGCAAGGGCTTTTCTGTTGACGGGTGGTTCACCCCGGAAGCCATCAAAAATCTTTTGTCCCCTCATCCGGCTGATGAGATTCAGGGCATCCTCTTCGGTAAGTGGTGCCGGGGCAAAAACTGCATCGCTTAATATCTCCGCCATGATGCCGCCCAGTCCTAACATGACGCAGGGACCGAAATGGGGATCCCGTAAAAGTCCCAGTATCAGCTCGAGCTTGCCTTTTACCTGCCTGTACATCAAGATTTTACCATTGCCGTTCATCTTTTTTATTAAAACATCGAAGGATCGGCGAGCAGCCTGCAGATTGTTTACGTCCAGAATAACCAGACCGGCTTCGGTCTTATGGACCTTTCCTTGTTGCAGACCCTTTATGACTAATGGGAAACCGATGCGAGAAGCGGTTTCTTCACACCGGGCGGCATCTGCCACAATTTCCTCTTCAACTGTTGGGATGCCGTGAACTCTGAGAATACGCTTGGAGACATGCTCATCCAAAGGTCCAACCACTGTTTCAAGCGTATCATGAAGTTCACCGGGTAGAGGTGTTGACTTTTTTCTCTCCGGAAGCAGGCAAGTAATTTCTGAAGGTTTCTGCCGATGAAAAACGGCGGCCAGACATTCAACAGCACGAGATATTTCGTGGAAAACGGGAATACCGCAGGACAACGCCTCTTCTTTAAGACGAAAAGCCTCTTCATGTCTGCCCATAAGCCAGACGAATACGGGCTTGCCGGTTTTGCGGCTTTGTTCGGCGATGTCTTCGATGTTGATGCCGATACGTAGGTTTCCAGCAAATGTATGCAGAAATACTGCATCGACTTGCGGGTCATGAAGCACAGACGAAAGTGCCTTACTGTATACATCGATGCCTCGGTCAATATTCTTTTCGATGGACGGCCAGAGATCTACGGGATTGGAAACAGGCATCCAGTCCGGGAAAAGGCTGCTTAACTTATCCTTTGTGGCAGGTATAAGTTCTGCTACGTGCATGCCCTGGTCTTCGATGAAGTCTGAGGCAACAATGCCGGAGCCGCCGCTGAATGTGAGGATCGCAATGCGACCCCGCACATCAACAGGCCGGGAGACCGCGGCTAGGGACCGGCAGAGGTCTATCATCTGATGAAAGTCCCTCGCTTCCGTGACGCCGGCCTGGGCCAGGGCACCCGAGACGATCTTGTAGTTTCCCGCCATTGATGCTGTATGGCTCATGGCTGCGTCGGCGCCTTTTGCACTCTTTCCGCCGTAAATGACCACTATGGGCTTTATACTCTCCCGGCATATCTCTACAAATCGCCGACCATCGGAGAAAGACTCCAGGTAAAGACCGACGACTTGAGTGCTTTCGTCTTGGAGAAGATGAGGCAACAAATCACATTCATTGACATCAATTTTGTTACCGACAGAACACACCTTGCTGAAACCGGATGTGCGGTTGCTCATGACATCAACGAGAAAGCCTGCGGACAGCAGGCCGCTCTGTACTATGAGGGATATGCCACCCGGTATGAGAAGCCCATGCTGCAATGTATGTGGGTCCATGAAGGAAAAGGCATAGCCGCGAACAGCGTCGACAAGCCCCATGCAGTTTGGTCCCCAGAGGCGAATTCCCGTTCGGTTAGCTATATCCTTGAGTGACTGCTGGAGGGATACTCCATCCTTACCCGTTTCTGCGAAACCCCCTGATTCTATCATGACACCCCGTACCCCTTTGGCAACGCAGTCCTCTATAGCAGCAGGTACAAGTTTTGCCGGGACGAAGACGATGGCGAGGTCAACATGATTGTTTATAGAACTGACGGAGGGATAGCAGGGAAGACCCAAAATTTCGATATAATTCGGGTTGACAGGATATATATTTTCTTTATAGCCAGTTAGTAAATTTTTAAGGATGGCATATCCACCCTTGAGGGGATTCGATGTTGCACCGACAACAGCAATTCCTTCCGGATTAAAAAAGAAATCCATTTGAAATCCTCATTAAAAATTTATTGTCTCGACTGCCTTGCTTCTTCGTTTCTTTTTTACCGATAAAAGGTGAAAATATGATTCATATATCAACGCGGACCGGCAATATGACTGTTGTAATACCATTCTATTGCAGCCGCCGCTGTATGGCAAAAGCGGTTTCATTGTGGAGTATCTTCTGAAAGGGGTTCTCCCGACGGAATATCAGTTTTCCGGTGAAGACAGTGGACCTCGGATATTCTTTCGCAAGAGACCCACACATCTGCGTTGCGGAATCAGTCACGTCAGTTCCCACGGCCATCCTGTAGTCTGCGGGGAATCCGTAGGAGCGCACAAGCTGGACGTATTTTGTCAGGTCATTCTCTACAGATTTTTTTAAGGCATCTATCTCCGCGATGCCTTTAAAAGAACCGGAATCGATTTCTCCCACAGAGACAAAAATGAAATTTTTATAGAGTTTGGGAAATTCGCGGACAACCGACAGCCACACGTGTAGACCAAACCCACTGAAGCCCCTTACGAGCAGGATTGCTGTTGCTTCCTTCGGGTCTAAAGGTTCACTGTTGAAATTACCACCCTTGGGCAGGTCGGATAAAATTTCTTCCAGTTGACGGGCCCCTCGCTGGACTTTCCTGTAGTGCCTCTGGATCAGATAACATATAACAATTACTCCGGAGGTTATGAGGATAGTCACCCAGCCGCCTTCTTCAAACTTTTTGAAAACGGTAACAAAGAGGATTGTAAGACAGAGTATCAGGCCGATAATATGTATGACTATGTGCCTTTTCCAGGCTTTATCTTTCTCCCTGTTTTGGAAGTAAAAGCGGGCCATCCCGAATTGGGACAGCGTAAAGGTTAGAAACACGTTGATGGAGTACATGACGACAAGGGCAGAAACAGAACCATTTGTATAAAATAGCAGTAACAGGGTGGCACTACCCATCATGAGGACGCCGTCCTGCATAGTGAGGCGCTCCGACAGCGATGCGAAACGGCGCGGGAGCCAGGAATCGATGGCCATATTGGCCATTACGCTGGGTCCGCCCGCAAACCCTGACTGTGCGCCAACCATGAGAAGGGCGCCTTCGGAAAAGATCGTTATAAGGGCAAGCCATCCACCAAGGGGCCAGTTGCCGAAGGTGAGGTCTGAGAGGACGGCGTTCAGCGTCCTTCCCTCGACGGGTGCTATCTGGAAGAGAGAATAACAGAAAAGCAGACCTGCCGCAGTGATGGCAAGTGACGTGGCCAGATATAACATTGTGCGCTTACCCGTCTGAACTTTCGGCTCACGCATGTTTTGCATAGCATTAGAAACCGCTTCAATCCCCGTATAGGTGCCCCCGCCCAGAGAAAAGGCCCTGAGAAAAATCGCCAGCATGCTTATATAACCGATGGTCGAGAGGTCAAGTTTGAAATTTTCTTTATATGCCTCAGTGACAGGGCCGATTTGATCTGCATGGCTCAATAAGCCGTAACCGATGAGCAGGACGTGGGTTACCACAAAGGAGATAAAGATAGGTGTGAGGATTGTTACGGACTCTTTCACACCTCTCAAGTTCATGAAAACAAGGAGGAGGATTAAAAAGACCACGAAGACTATTTTGTATTTGAGAAAGGCGGGGGGGAGAAAACTGAAGAGGGCATCGCCACAGGAAGCAAGAGATACGGTTATAGTCAATACATAATCTACAAGGAGGGCGCATCCGGATACGACACCCGCATTTTTGCCTATCATGTGGGTGGAGACGATATATCCACCTCCTCCGTGGGGGAAATGTTCAATGATGCGTGTATAAGCATAGGAGATGATAAAGACTGTTAACGCGGTTGCCAAGGCCAGCAAGACAGCAAGATAACTGTGGGCACCTAGGGCCTTGAACGCCTCTTCAGGACCGTATGAGGAAGAAGACAGGCCGTCGGCTCCGAGTCCGATCCATGCAAGGACGGGGATGAGAGATATCTTGTGAAATATTGAAGGTTCGTGAATATCCCGAGGGGGGCCAATTAATCTGCGGCGCAACTTCGAAAAAAGGTTTAATTTGTGCTCCGAGTCATCAGAGTTCATAGGGTTCTATGGGTACCGTATATTTATTCCCCCGGATTTTGCTCCTGGTACACGGGAAGACTCATTACATTATCGGATTTTCAATATGAACGCCGTCACAGACCTGCCCGCAGAGGAAACCACGTTTTCCATTGAGGTGTGTGCCCTGTTCATCATATATTCTAATTGAAAAATCTTCGGTGAGTACTTTGAGATTAAGCATTTTTCCATCTGCGATTGTTATTTGTATCGGCTTGCAATGCGTAGGAAGATTGTCAGTATCACTGTCCTTAAAGAACAATTCGTGTTTTCCAGCGTCGATTGTCAGTGAGGTAGTTTGCAGCGGGAAGACGCTGCCGCTCTCATTTCCGTTGAGAAGAATAATGTAGTTAAAATGCCGGCTCAGGTTTGTTATGTTTAATTTGGAAGCCATTGCAAGCTATTATAAAATGGGCCGCGGATGGTGTCAAATGAAAATGAGATGAGTATACACTCGACTGGTTTGTTTCAATTTATTATCAGGATAATCGGGAATATTGGTTTCAATACCCCAGAAGTATCTGCCGCAACATCTTGAGCAGGTCTTCACCGCTAAAAGGTTTTGCAACAAAATATTGACCGCCGACAATATGGCTCTTGGGAACTTCAGTTGACCTAACAGCACCCGTAAGAAAAATGATGGGAATCTTACAGGTAACAGGATCATCTTTTATCTCCTCTGCAACGCTTGATCCGTCCATATCCGGCATTATTATATCTAATATGACGGCGTCGGGTCTCAGCAGTTTGCATTTTTGCAATCCCTCCTTACCTGTATAAGCAGTATAAACTTCATAACCATTTGTCTTGAGCCAAGATTCCACTACTTCAACTACATCAGGGTCATCATCAACAACAAGAATACTTTTTCCCATAACGCCTCCCTTAACGACATATGGATACTACAATGAACCGTTCCGGAAGTTTAATTTGTGGTTAATCTTCTATCTTTTAAAGAAGCGGAGTTTCTCCGCATTACTAGGTCTTCAGTATCAAAAAATTTTCTGGGGAATCTTAACTTTTTAAAATGGTTAAAATGATTATATGAGATTGCAGAGTGTTGTCAAGTTTATATTTACATTGAAAGATTCTGTTTTTATGATCTCAGAAATAAATGATAAAAATATTGACAAAGCGCAAGAGGCTATGTTAACTCGCATCAGTATTATGATTATCTGCCAACCTACAACTCGGTACTGAATCATATAACGAATATTTTTTGTTGCTTCAGAGCCTGTAATCAATATCATGAAACGCTTAATGACTTGTGAAAGGCCGTAATTCGGCGATCTCTTGATAGCGGTCCTAGACATGACTCTCACAAGTAAAATATAATTAGATAATGCTATTATTGAAGGAGAAGAAATGATGTGTAAAAAAAATGTGTTTCTCAAAGCAGGCATATTAGCGTTCCTTTCCATTCTGTTTGCAACTCCTATTTTCGCAAGCGAAGCGGAGCTTAACATTCCTGTTCTAAGCGCACAGCAGAATCATTGGCTTATGATCGGGTTTCTGATCTGCTTTGCCGGAATGGTATTCGGCCTTTATCAATATTACAAGGTCAAGGGACTTCCGGCCCACAAATCCATGCTGGATATTTCGGAGATAATTTTTCAGACCTGCAAGACCTATTTGATTCAGCAGGGCAAGTTGCTGATCGTTCTTGAAGTATTCATCGGTGTATGTATTATCTACTATTTTGGCGCCCTTCAGCACGTCGGTACTAACGGTGTCCTCATCATTCTAGCCTGGTCTGTTGTTGGTATATTAGGCTCATACGGAGTTGCCTGGTTTGGCATACGAATGAATACACTTGCCAACAGCCGGATGGCTTTTGCTTCTCTGGAAGGTAAGCCGATCAAACTGCTCGATATACCGCTTACTGCCGGCATGAGCATCGGTGTCCTTTTGGTTTG
Organism: Syntrophales bacterium; assembly: GCA_035625045.1. GTDB lineage: Bacteria > Desulfobacterota > Syntrophia > Syntrophales > UBA2185 > DATKLL01. The sequence goes on from DASPQI010000302.1 coordinate 7,752, forward strand.
TGTGGAGCTAATCATGATGCTCGTGATTTTGGTCTTTATGCCCCGTGACGTGGCCGGCGCATCCTTCGTCGGATTT
>DASPQI010000303.1:0-4411 GCA_035625045.1 Syntrophales bacterium
ATGCCGCCCACGCCATGGACGCCGAAGACATCCAGAGAATCATCGTACTTGAAGATAGCTTTTATCTTCGCGCAGGCAATGTAACAGAATACGCTTACCAGAACGCCGATGAATATGGCATTGACGGGGTTGACATAACCACAGGCAGGTGTGATAGCGACAAGTCCTGCAACAGCTCCGGTAGCAGCACCCAAGGCCGTTGGTCTGCCACCAACAATCCATTCAATCATCGGCCATGTGAAAGCAGCCGCTGCGGTAGCCGTATTGGTCGTAATAAATGCGTTTGTAGCCAGTTCATTGGCCGCCAGGGCACTGCCCGCATTGAAACCAAACCAGCCAAACCAGAGGAGTGCCGCACCGAGTACTGCGAAGGGCATGTTATGGGGCTTGTAGGTCATTCCTTTATCCATCCCTACCCTCTTGCCAAGCAGGATGCATATGACCAGGGCAGATACGCCAGAACTGGTGTGCACCACTACGCCGCCTGCAAAGTCCAGGGCGCCGATATTCTTCAACCAGCCGCCTGTCCCCCAGACCCAGTGGCCGATAGGGTCATAAACAAAGGTTGCCCAGAGGAGTGTAAAAATTAAAAAAGCAGAGAATTTCATCCTCTCGGCATACGCACCAATCATCAAGGCCGGCGTGATCACGGCAAACATACACTGGAAGATCATGAATGCCGCATGGGGAATTGTGGCCCCATAATCGGCGTTCGGCGCCCCTCCCACGCCCTTAAGGGCAAACCAATCAAGGTTCCCGATGATTCCTTTTATATCGGGACCAAAGGTCAATGAGTAGCCCCACAACATCCATTGCAGACTGATCATGGCCAGGATGATGAAACACTGCATCAACATAGACAAAACATTTTTCCTTCGCACCAGGCCTGCATAAAAAAAGGCCAGCCCTGGCAGTGTCATGAGTAGAACTAATGCTGAAGAAGTCAATACCCACGCTGTATCTCCTGTATTCATTCCTTTTACCTCCTTAAGTTAATAGAAATAGAAAGGTTGAAGAGCAATTTAGATGCCACTCCGGAATCTAGTAGACAAATTTCTAATTTGACTAGGTAATTTGCATGTGAAGCATTTTTTTGGTTTTACATGTTAGGAACAATTGCGTACCAACTTTACGATACAAATTACATTATTGTGCGAAAGGAGAAAGCGAATCCGGTCTGCTAAATCGGGCAATGAGATACCGGTAAACATGTAGAAAAATGGATTGGTTTAGGCTTATGTGAGGAGTTGTGAATGCTTCATCGCGCATTTCAAGACTGCGCAGGATTTTCTTAAAGACATCTCCTGTATTGTAGATGTAACAAACCGGCTGGCCAAATAGTTTGTGTTAACTTGACATACTCATAAATAATATTATACAAAAATGTAAAAATATATATCCATAATTGTTATTATCTAGAAACGGAAATAAATATTATTACATAATTCTCAGTCAAATAAGTATGTTAGATGCTAGTTATAAATTGGCATTGTAATTGCTATCTCCATTATACATAGGCCCTTTATTAAGGGTGGCCATAAATAATGTCATCCTTTTTTAAAGAGACTTTAGTTTTGGGAAATGTAAACATCAACATAAAATATTCAGGCATAAAAAAAATTGACCTGCTTAAACTCTTGTATATTGGGTGCGGGGGAAGAGGGTATAACAATGACACAATGGATAGAGCGAATTAATAATCACAGGGTGTGGCAGCTTCTCCGGAAACTCAGACCTGAAATTGACCGTGCATTAAAGTGTACAGATATAGATCCCACATCTATTGAAATTTTAGCTAGACTGAAAGTGATCATCTCATTTGCAGGCAATCACCTTCCCGTTGTGGACCCATACCTTTTTCAGTTGGCACCGGTCGACAATCTAAGCAATACACTTGAAGCATTAATAAAAGAGCTTCAACATTTCATATTAAATGGCGATACTTTGCATATAAGGAATGCGAATGCGCATGTAGATGTTATTTTGGACTTCCTTGTTCGGCTTAACATTATAGCCACTGAGAAGTTTGCTGAATTATATCGCAGTGGCCTCGAGGGGGCACTTTTGGACTTCAGAAATACAGCACCATCGACACAGGATGAGTTCGAATCTTTACTAGCGCGGATCGCGAAGTTGTCTTCAAAATTGACTGCACAGCGAATACGACTGACAGAGGTATTAACAGATTTCCATGCACAGTTCTCGGCAACTCAAAAAACAAGGAGTTGTCTTGAGATCTGTGATAGGCACGTTGGTCATGGTGAAGAAGCGTATGCAGGACCTGACGGGAAGAGTCACTTGAGTATTTTCGATTTGCTGCTCAACCTGAAGCAGGTTCGATCTTCCATGACGGATTGCATAAAGGTTGCAAAATCCTAGTGTCGTGTCTCATAAATTTTTGTCATATTGGCTGAAGGACGATATTTTTCTTCATTCTTATCCTATTAAAATTTCTCCTTACACTCGAAATGACAATATTGTAAAATTATTAACGAGACACGATATTAGTTGGTAGTCGTGATTCGTAGTCTAATGAGGAGGACCTTTCCTGCACGCCGCAAATTGGTAGTCTTCTTCTTGATCAAACGGTCATACTTCAGAAGGATATCCCTGTTATAATATCCGTTAGCCTTTGCAGCGATCTGGTAAAGGGTAATCTGAAAATTTCTATCCGCTTCGTCATTGGGGTAAGCTCTTGCAGATGTTTTGAAATCTGTGATGATAATCGTACCTGATGAATCTTCTATCGGATAAAAAAATCAGGATCCGCTCCTAAATTTCCCGTGAGGATACATTGATTCAGCATGTGTTATTTTCCTTTCTTATGAGTTATGGTTTGACAAAGATTCGGACATTCTCAATGGTGTGACTTTGATCCCTCCTTTCCAATCGGATTGATACAAATTTGTACATTGATAATTTATATATATAAGTAAAAAGTTATCCTGGAAAAAAACTTTATAAGGAGATTAACATGAACAAAACCGATTTGATTTTGGCGCTGGCATACAGAGAAGAACTCACAGAAAAAGATGCGACAACTATTATCAATCTCATTTTTGATGACTTTACTGAGGCACTCAAGGATAGTGGCAGGATTGAGATCAGGGGTTTTGGTAGCTTTTCCGTGAGAGAATATAAGGCTTATACTGGAAGAAATCCGAAGACAGGAACGAGGATTGAGGTTAAACAAAAAAAAGCACCATTCTTCAAGGTGGGGAAGGAATTGAAACAGAAGGTGAATAATTAAGGAGTATGCCTAATGAGTGCAAGCGGTACATGCACTACGGTCAATAACAATGACGATCTAATAAAAATACTCAGAACCACAAATCGTGTCATCGTCCTTTTTTACGCCTCCTGGTGTCCTTTTTGTATAAAGTTCCCACTGATATTTAAAAAACATGGTGAGGCGGAAGGACGACACTTTGTTATTGTGCAGGATGATCAGGAAACGATAGCGGATGAATATTTAGTGAAAGTCTATCCGACTGTGCTTTTCTCTGAAAATGGGGTCGTTTCAAAAAGATCGGATGGAGTATTGGGGGTGGGTTTAGATGAAAAACAACTGGTAGAATTCATTAATTTGTGTCTGGTGTTTTATCAATAGAAGGGGAAAGCGAAAAAGGCATTATCAAGAGATTTTAAATAATGGATCAAATAAAGAGAAATAGATGTTCCCACCATTTATTTATGAACGACCCGGTTAAAGGACATGGTGATGATGGATGAGGAGATTCAACAAAAGATTGAAAAAATAATGAGTCAAATGGAATGCTCCAAGGGTTTTAAATGTAAAGAGGCTGGCTTTAAACAACTCTGCAAAGCAAGAAATACCAATCTCGACAAATATCTCGAATGTCTCGATGACAATCCCAAACTGTGCAAATTTTCCTTGTCTTTCGGCTACTCATATTTCTGCGATTGTCCTCTCCGCATCTTCATCAAAAAGGAACTCAGGAAATAAGGGGGAAGATATTTAATCTTAATATCTAATTTTTACAACAGCATCAGCTGAACACAAGGTGCAGACAAAGCTATCCAAAACCATTTGAAGATGCACACCTGTCATTTATTACCAGTAGCAACATGCCAATTCATTGGGAAAAGGACTTTGTTAACAACACGAAGGTATCTCTTCTTTCTTTAACCGAAAAAATATATAGAAAACTGCTATTATGTTTGCACCAGTATTCAATAAAATGAGTGGATAATTAAAACTGAGGATAAGTATTTGACATCGAGACGTCCATTTACTGGGCCCTTGTGAGGCATTCACTTCATACTGTGCAGGCAAGATCAAGGAAAATATCAAAGCTCCTGTTATTGACTAAAGTTTTCAGGTTCACGTTCTGATGAAAAGTGTGGATAAGTGACTTAATGTATGAGCCGCCCCCCCATCGGAAGACGA
>DASPQI010000304.1:0-7625 GCA_035625045.1 Syntrophales bacterium
ATATTTCACTGTAATGCTACCGGCATCAATTGCCTCTTTATCCACGCTTTTCCCGTGGGCCATGATTACTTTATCAACAAGATCAAGACCTCGAAGCATTACCCTGAAATGATCCTCCCTACCGAAACCTTCAACATTTACTGATATTCCGCGACCGAAAAAAGCATCTGTAGAGATATCTTTGATGACAAATTCATCACGATAAGAAACATCAAAGATGTCACCCTTTCTCAATTTATAGTCTTTTCCGCTTTTTTCTATATCCAGATAATATAGCTCCGGCTTTTTCCCGAGAACAACAAACGAAAATGTGTTTTTCAATCTCATAAGAATTAAGGGATAATCACGAACTCTATCAGAAAAAAAGTGATTGACCGCAAGCCAGGAAACCACAAGAACTACAGCTATAGCGGCCATACTCCCCGCAACAATGAAGTGTCTGTTCGGCCTTTCATATCTTTTCACTTTTCTATCCGGCAAGTTACTTTCCATGGCCTGCCTTTATATTCATTAAATTATCCTCTCGGGTGGTACTGCTTATGAATATATTTCAGTCTGTCACGAGTAATGTGCGTATATATTTGTGTCGTTGATATATCCGCATGTCCAAGCATAATCTGAACAGAGCGAAGATCGGCCCCGCCTTCAAGTAGATGAGATGCGAAAGAGTGTCTGAAGGTATGCGGATGGACCTTTTTTTGAAATCCGGCTTTAGCCGCATACCTTCTGACAATTTTCCAGAAACCCTGACGTGTCAATCCTTCACCCGACCTATTAAGAAATATTATGTTTGTCTGCTTTGCTTTTACAAAATACGGTCTTGCCTGATCTACATATTCCTGCAAGCAATCATACGCTGATCTTCCTATGGGGACAATGCGTTCCTTGCCGCCCTTTCCCATAACAACCAGAATTCTTACCTGCCACTTAATATTATCAATGGTCAAAGAAATCAATTCCGAGACGCGAATCCCCGTCGCGTACATGAGTTCCATCATAGCCGCATCCCGGATGGCCACAGGGGTCTTAATGCCTGGCTGGGCCAGGAGGAGGTTCATTTCTTCCTGACTTAACGTATCCGGAAGTCGTGTCCAAATCTTTGCCAGTTCTATATTTGCCACCGGACTGGTGTCAATTTTTTTCTCACGGAGGAGGAACTTGTAGAACCCCCTTATCGCCGCCAGTCCCCTATTTACAGACCTTGCATTAAGTCCATCCTTGTTAACTTGTGCCAAGTAAGAGATAACATCATCGGAAGTAACATCTGCCAGTTTTTGGATACTATGATTTTGAACAAAGCTAATGTATCTATTCAAATCGCGACTATATGCTTCCAGTGTGAGTCGGGAAGCACCTTTTTCAACTGCCAGAAAACTTAAATACTCATCAACCAAATCATTCATGGCAATTTTTAACGTAAATAATCTAAGGAAGCAAAGATTTTTTTAAAGTGATTAACCTCTGAATAGGTCGTCAGCATTTATGGATTCAAGGGATCTAGGTTTCAAGGATTCCTACTGATTTAATGGGAAGAATGCCTAAGGCACTTATAAAACAAGATATGATGTATTTTACTTCAGCAAACCGTCTAATATTTCTTTCATCTTCTCAATATCATATGGAACATCAATAAGCCGGCAGACTCCTTGCTTACTGAATTCTGAAATAACCGGATCATCCGAGTAGCTGCACGTGATGACGGCTTTGACGTAAGGATCTATTGCTAACAACTCCTTCATGGCTTCCTTGCCCCCCATTCCGCCCGTCACATTCAAATCCAGTATTACCGCCGAATAAGGTTGCTCCATTTCTTTTGCTGCGCTGTAAAGGGCAACAGCTTCATTTCCATTCTTTGCGTATTCGACTTCATACCCAAGATAATTAAGCACAATACCTGTTGCATTACGAACCGTCTCCTCATCATCCATGACAAGAATATTCCCTCCCTTTGTAACGCTTTTACCAATTGCATCTTTTTTTGAAAAACCTTCTTGAGGAGACGCAGGTAAATACACGAAAAAGGTAGACCCAACACCAGGTTCGGATTCAACGGCGATAAACCCATCGTGCTTCTTGATAATTGAATAACAGATTGCAAGTCCCAGGCCCATCCCCCTTGCCGTACCCGTGGGCTTGGTCGTGAAATATGGGTCAAATATCTTCTGCAAATCCTCTTGAGGAATGCCTGTGCCGTAATCTTTAACTGACCATCTTACGTACTTACCTTCCTTCAGGGGCAGACCGTTACCTGCATTTATATTCACATTTTCGGCATGAATGACAATGCTGCCTCCCTCGGGCATAGCTTCGCGCGCATTTACGACTAGATTATTGATTACCTGCCGGATCTGCACATCATCCATTTCCACAGACCAGAGATCACTCGGCAGGGAAAATTCACACCTGATATTGGAACCGCTGAGGGACAGATCAACTGAATTCATGAGTAATTGCGCGATGGAGCCAATTTTTTTAACAGGCTCCCCCCCTTTTGCAAAGGTAATTAGACGATGGGCCAGTTCCTTTGCCTGAAGACCGGCCTTCTCAGCTATCTCAATCTCTTCTTCGAAAACTTCTTGCTGTCCATCAGTTAATGATAATTTTACAGCAAATATATTTCGCAGCATTACAGATAACAGGTTATTGAAATCATGAGCTATTCCACCGGCAAATATCCCGAGAGATTCAAGCTTTTCAACTCTGATTAACTCTGCTTCTGCCCTCTTGCGCTCTGTTACATCCTCGATTGTCTCTATCGCACCGACAAGATTCCCTTTAAAATCCCTGATGACTGCAGCCGTGAAACGCAGCCATTTCCCGGCATCCCCCAGTTCCGGGAAAAAGTCTGTTGCTTCATACGCCTCATCTAATAACCGGGACTTCATATACTTTTCAAAATACCACTGCGGAATAGCTTCCAGAGCTTGGTCAACTATTAGATCAGCCATAACAGGTCTTTCTTTGCTGTAGAACGCCCTCCAGTAATGCGTTGTGCCGATGACCTCTTCAGCAGTGATGTTACTAAGTTCCTCCATGGCTTTGTTCCAGTATATCACCTTGTGGTCCTTGCCGATGACAAAGGTAGGAATGGGGGAACTCTGAATAACGCTTTGCAACCTTAACTCACTATTTCGGAGCGCCTCTTCCGCACGCATGCGCTCCGTAACATCTTCGAGCGTCTCTATTGCACCTACTAGCTCTCCGTGGGAATTCCTGATTGCTGCTGCTGTAAAACGCAGCCACTTTCCATCATCTCCCAGTTCAGGGAAAAAGTCCGTGGCCTCATATGCCGCCTCTATTAACTGTGACTTGATATACTTGCCAAAATACCACTGTGGAATTGCCTCCACTCTCTGGTTGACCAAAAGATCCGCGAGACAGGGCCTCTCAGTACTGTAGAATGCCCTCCATTGTTTCGTCGTATCTATCACTTCTTTCGCCTTTATGCGTGTAAGTTCCTCAAGTGCCGTGTTCCAGTATAAAATTTTGTGGTCTTTTCCCACAACAAATGCGGGAATCGGAGAGCCTTGAAGCACATTGTATAATCGCTGCTCGCTTTCTATAAGTTTTTCCTCTATCTGTTTACGGTCGGTAATGTCTTTCGAAACCACCGTAACAGCTATCGTTGCCCTTCCTTCGGGACTTTTTACAGGACTAAACGTCCGGAGGAAATAGTGAGTGTCTCTTTCACTCCTATACTCATGCTGGATAGGTATACCGGATTCAAATACATGTTCCACCGTTTCTATGAACTCCCTATTAGCCTGTTCGGAATGAAACTCCCCATACTCCCTGCCTATAATCTTATCCAATGGAAGGCCGAATCTTGATAAATGCCTTTCGTTCATTAATATATATCTGCAATCCCTATCAACCATATACATGGAATCTGCAGTGGTAGCCAGCGAGCGATACTTTTCTTCACTTTCCCGTAAGGCCTCCTCTGCGTGTTTCCGTTCAGTAATGTCCTCAGTGACGCCATCAATCCATTTAATATCACCTTTTTCATCAAATTGGGCAGTCGCAGTGACGGAAGCTTTGATTGGAGATCCGTCCCTCTTATGGAGATCTAACTCCTCATTTCGTACATATCCATGCTCTTTGATCTTGCTGAGGAATTTTTTCCTGTCCTGTGGCTGCCTGTAGACATTAATGATAGGGATACGCATGAATTCTTCAATCGATTCATAGCCGAATATCTTTATCATAGCCGGGTTGACCTGCAAGTATCGCCCCTTGAAGTCACCTGTGCTTCTATACACACCGACATTTAAGTTTTCTACTAGTGTCCGGTATCTTTCTTCACTCTCCCTCAGGGCCCCTTCTGACCGTCTGATGGCGTAAAAGAGAGGTGCTATCAAGGATACCCCCGTTACCATCACAATAGATATATAAATATCCAGCCAATCATTTAGAAGCTTAATTCCAGGCGTTATCTCGATGGAGAAGAAGGGTAATATATCGATAATGCGCGCTGCGGCCATAAGAACAAGCCCAACGGCAATTAATATCCACGCGGCGCGGACCTCCGTAATTCTGATAAGCCGTAAAGCTAAAATGGCGGCTATCACTTGCAGTATAACAGAAATAAATAAAATGGTTTCGAGCATGCCTGAATTTATTACTCCGGTTAAAATCTTATCGAGTAAGTATATAATTAAAAATTCAACTCATTATATATGTACATGGTTTTGACTTCAATTTTAATTCATTCGTTATGTAACAGTATCATAATTAATAATTCACTGATTCGCAATAAGTTCAACTCAGTATGCATTATTTTCAAAACTTATTTACAGGTATCTTCAGTAGGTGAATCCTCTATCATAAAAGGCCATTGTAATGAAGAAATATTTAGCGGACTTTGGTTATAATAATATCTCCGACGAATATTCATTTATGATCATGGTCAGATATTTTAAGGTTATAGTCACTGTAAACGACAATAAAACAAAAAAGTTGATCAAAAAAGCCATAAAAAACATCAGCATGACCCCTTAAGAAGTAAAAAAACGAATCATAAATGAACAGTAACGTAAAGTTCCACGCCTACCATGCGGGAGCTTCGCTTATCTCTGATGTAAATTTCCATCAGAGTCCCCTAACGATTTACTCTGTTGGGATTACAAAGGTAAGAGGTATATTTAAACAGTTGCCGCAAGCACAATGAATACATCAATCTAAGCTAAGGACTTTTTTCAAAGTTGTCAAAAATTGTGTTGACATAGCCCATTGCGTATGGTAAGCGCTCTTCCGTACTTTATATGAGTCTTCATTAATTCACAAAAATTATTTGTCATTATTTACAAGAGACGAATTATATTTATATCTCTTTACCTTAGGAGAATAAATTGACCCTCCGTGAGATAAAAGAGCTTCTCGATGCAGAAGTCCTCATCGGCGAAAATCAGTTGGATATGGAAGTAAAAACTGCTTTTGTCGCCGACCTGATGAGCGACGTCCTTGCCTTTGCGACAGCAGGAAGCCTTTTAATTACGGGATTAACCAATCCACAGGTTGTGAGAACAGCAGACGTACTTGATATCGCCGCAATTATTATGGGCAGAGGAAAAAGGCCTTCTCAGGAAACCTTCCAGCTGGGGAAGGAGATGAATATCCCCATTCTTACCACGAAATACATACTTTTTGAGGTTGCAGGACGGTTATATTCAAAAGGTATTAAAGGTTGTATTGAAAAAGTGGGGAGTAAATAAACGTCATCGTGGATGAAAAACCCTTATATGAAGGAAGTTTTACTGTTGTTGGCGGAGATTTTGACACTGCCGGAGAGGTATCTGGAAATATTAAAGCCATTCTGAAGGGCATAGGTATTTCGAGTGACCTGGTCAGGAAAGCTACTCTTGTTGCTTATGAATCTGAAATAAATATTGTTTCCTATGCAAGAAAGGGGATGATTCGTCTCCGCGTTGTTCCTGATTGTATTTTAATAGAAGCTATAGATGAAGGCCAGGGAATTCCAGATATAGAACTGGCTATGCAACCGGGTTATTCAACAGCAAGCCAAAAGATTAGGGAAATGGGATTCGGTGCGGGAATGGGATTGTGCAATATAAGGAGTTTTTCGGATATATTCCATATCTCATCAGAAGTCGGCAAAGGAACTCATTTGAAGATGATTATTAAAACAAATAGTTCCTCTTTACAATAGCTGAGAAAAGGAGTCCGATGACGTGGATTTTGAATCTATCGTCAAGACCTTAAATTTACAGGTCAGATCAGGCAAAGACAAGCTGAAAAGAGAGATACGGGGTGGATATACCGGAGATTTATTGAGTGATGTGATGGCTAACAGTAAAGAAGGCGATATCTGGATCACCCGTCAGGTTCATCAGAACATTGTTGCCGTTGCCAGTCTTAAAGAACACGCCGGAATTATCCTCGTTCAGGGCAGCGAGCCGGCTAAGGATACCCTTGAGAAGGCAATAAAGGAAGGTGTCCCTATAATGGTGTCGGATTTGTCCGGGTTCGAGCTAACAGGCAGAATATACAACTTAATAAAAAAAACCGATTAATACGGGGGAAAAAGAAGATACGACCATTGTGACGGTCTATTCTTCCTGAGGATATTAAATCCTTATGCTCAGGGCTTTTCGCTGCGATCTCCATGTGCATACATGTCTTTCACCCTGTGCAGATTTGGAAATGTATCCAAGGGCTGTGGTTGAGAAATCCATCGCCGAGAAACTGGACATTATTGCAATCTGTGACCACAATGCCTCGGAGAATATGCAATTTGTGTTGAGGTCAGCTGAGGGAAAGGCTCTTACTGTCCTCCCAGGAATGGAAATAACAAGCAGTGAAGAAGTTCATCTGCTGGCTCTTTTTGATACGTTGGATGACCTAAAGAAGATCCAGGATATTGTCTATGATCATCTTTCCGGTACAAATAGAGAGGAAATTTTCGGTTGCCAAGCCATCGTAAATGATCTGGACGAAGTGGAAGGTTTTAACGATAAATTCCTCCTCGGAGCGACCAAGTTACCGTTACTCGATGTTATTCATCTTATACACAGTTTCGGCGGGCTTGCGATTGGTTCTCATATTGATCGTGAAAGCTTCAGTGTCATAAGTCAGTTAGGCTTTATTGACCCGGAAATTCCTCTCGATGCACTTGAGGTAACTCATCAGACAGGAATACAGGGGGCGCGGATGAGATATCCGGAGCTTGCACGCTTCCCTTTAATCGAATCATCGGACGCGCATTTCATCAAGGATATCGGACAAGGAACGACAACAATGTTTCTTGAAAGAGGAACGATTTCTGAGTTGAGGATGGCCTTTGAGCACCGGGACGGAAGATATATTCAGGAGTGATGATTGCTTGAGCTTTCCCTTCATATCCTGGACATCGTGGAAAATTCCACCCGTGCCGGCGCCAGAACGGTTTATATAACCATTATCGAAGATACTACAAGGAACACCCTGACCTTAGAAATTCAGGATAATGGATCAGGCATGAGTGAGGACGTTCTCAAGAAAGCCATGGATCCATTTTTCACGACAAAAAAGGTTCGCAACATTGGTTTAGGACTTCCGATGCTTGCTCAGGCCGCAGAAAGGACAGATGGTAAATTTATTATAGAATCGAAGGGAGGTGAAGGAAC
>DASPQI010000305.1:0-3561 GCA_035625045.1 Syntrophales bacterium
GACCCTTTTGTTCGAGTATCCCTGCTCCCCCTTTTGTGAACGTCTCCCCTTGCTCCTTGAAAACATTGAATTCTTTGAAGTACTGAGATTATGCGGCCCTTCTGTCAGGAGATACCATTGAGAGTAACCAGAGAAGTAAAAAAAAGGCCATCATCGCCGTAACAAAGTCCGCATAGGCAACCTTCCACTGTCCCCCATGGTGCCCTGCATGCTTCTTTATCTTTTTGACAACAATGATAGGTCTTAATCTTTCTGCCATTATTTCCTCACACTCCTCACCGCCTCCTCAACTTCTACAAAATTAGGTCTCTGCTTTGCCGGAATTGCCCTTCTGCCGAATTCGATTGCAACCAGCGGCGCTGCGTTATTGCTTACAAAGGACTTGAGGGCGATTTTCAAGACGTTCAAATACTGGAGTTCTTCATTGGCAATGTGTTCCATGTTTTTCGATACGGGACCCACAAAGCCATAACACAGGAGAACACCAAGGAATGTGCCAACTAATGCTGCCCCAACGCTGTGTCCTAAAACCTCAGGCGGCTCACCGATCTTCGCCATGGTCAAGACAACCCCCAATACTGCAGCTACAATACCAAGACCGGGCAAGGCATCTGCCGTAGTCGCCATGGTTTTTGAAGGTATAAGGGCATCTTCATGATGTTCTTCCAATTCAGCCTCCATCAACGATTCAAGTTCATGTGGCTCAATCGTTGTCGTTATAACCATTCTTAGTGTATCTGTAATAAAGGTAATGGCATGGTGGTTTTTTAGAATTTGTTGATACTTTTTGAAAATTGCGCTTTCCTCCGGCGCATCCACATCGCCTTCAATAGATACCAGACCTTGCTTTCTGATCTTGTAAAATATTTCACTCAACAGCATCAGAACTTGCAGATAATCAGCTTTCACATAAGGCTTACTGTTGAATATCTTTATAACGCTACCTGTAGTTGATTTAATTACCTTCATGGGTGATCCAATCAGAAAGGCCCCGAAAGCTGCACCGGCTATAATAACGAATTCGGCAGGCTGAACAAGTAGGGATAGATTCCCATGTTCCATGAGATAGCCGCCGGCAACAGCCGCTGAGACAATAATGAATCCTATTATAACTATCATATATTATATAAAACTATCCTCTCTTCGCACTGAGGATCTCCCTCTGTCTTCTAAAGACGAATTTTATGATCTCATCTCTTATATCATCACTCATTTCCGTAAACTTGACGGCTGTATTGAAGCAATCGCCTTCCTGTTCAGATTTGACTACATCCCCATATAAGTAAAGAGCTACGTGAGGATACATATAAAGCAACATCTTTATCTCTAAGAAATCTCCTCTATTGTACTTTTCCTTAGTCTTAAAACCCATTCCGTTGCCGCTGATATTCAGCATCTGATAGGTTAAAGAGCAGAATCCTTCACGTTCAACAGAAAGGGAGCTGATGATCGAATCAAGTTTTGCATTCAACATATTAAGCCACTGCGCCAGCAGTTTATCCTCCGGTTCCGGCGGTTTTGCGAAATCACTTAAGACCGCCACTCCAGAAATCCGAGGTCTGCGAAACTCCCGTTCTGCCGATGGGACCAGACGAACCTCAAAGGGCAGATATGCAGTTACCCTGGCGTATTCCCTTTTGTCTTCAACATTCTCCATGAGCCAACTCCGTTTTATGTAAGAACCTTAAAGCTTGTCGCGTCTGTAAATAAGCACCATCGCCTCAGTTTACCCCTGCCAAGACGATGCATGTGTGGGCGTATGCAGATATAAACACCCCTATTGAGGATCACTCATACAAACATCAACCACGAAGGGACCTTCTGCAATTTCAAAAGGAATAATAACGCTGGGGCCGCCCAGCACATGCATAATTGAATGTTCTTTTCCTGAAACTACAGTCGGAATAGACGCGGACAGACTGAAGCCCATTGCTTCTATTTTTTTCCTTGCCGCACCGGACACCATATTCGTAATCTCACCAACGGCGTCCCTGATATCCCCGTTGATAGAAGTCATATCCTCACCCAGCATGTTCGATACAATTTTAAGAATACTCCCCGCGCTGAAACTCAAGGCAAGCGAACCTCTTATCGTTCCTGTAATACCGATAATCCCGGAAACATCGCCTTTAGCCAGATTGTTCTTTTTGAGATAAGGCTTACCAGGTTTGGGGTTCACAAAGGCCATCGTCGTTAACACCTCGATGGTTCCTTCCAGAAAGGGATTAATAAATTTAACATCCATGATTAAATGCCTCTCAAAAATTATTTGATACCCTTCATGATCTTGTCTATTTTCTCGCCGAGAACTTCATGAGTGAATGGTTTCACGATATAATCGTTAACACCGGCTTTAACGGCTTCTACCACATTTTCCTTGAGGGACTCTGCTGTTACCATAAGAAACGGTAATGCGCTCAACTCGCTATCTGCTCTGACCGCCCTTAAAAGCTCGATTCCGGTCATATTAGGCATATTCCAGTCGGAGATTACAAAATCTATTTTTGTCGACTTGAGTTCCTTTAAAGCAAGCGCACCGTCCTCAGCCTCGACAACATTTTCAAAGCCCGACTGTTTTAAAAGGTTCCTTATAACCTTCCTCATCGTCGCAAAGTCGTCGACAACCAAGATTTTAATTTTTTTAATATCCATGTTCTTCCTCCCGCGTTAGATCAATTCCTTAAATTTTTTTATTTTAAACTTCACATTTCACTCAGTTCGAATAAACCTTCCGGATCCAGTATCAATCCTATGTTCCCGTCTCCCAGGATCGCGCCGCCGGAAACCCCTTTCACATGCCTTAAACTTTCACTTAGACCTTTGATAACAACCTCTTCCTGACCGATGATCTCATCTACCAGCAGGCACTTCGATCCGTTTTCACCGTCAATGACCACTACTGTTGCTTCCCAGGGATTCCGGTAATCGGGTTCTATCTCGAATAGATTATGCAGTCGTACCAAAGGCAGGAGGTTTCCCATGACGTTTATAATCTCACCTCGACCAATGACAGTGTTGTAATATTCCTTGTTCGGCCGGAGCAATTTCCTGATTGCGGCGGTCGGTACTATATATTTTTCACGACCTACCCGCACGATCATTCCGTCTATAATGGCCATCGTCAGCGGGAAACTTGTCACGAAGGTTGTTCCTTCCCCATAACGGCTGTTGATCTCTATCTTCCCCCTCAACTTGTCCACCGCTTGCTTTACAACATCCATACCCACCCCCCGGCCGGAGACATCCGTTATTTTTTCAGCTGTCGATAGCCCGGGGAGCAATATAAAACGGTATACATCCTGGTCCGAGAGACCGGTCGACGAATCAATAACCCCGTTTGCAAGGGCCTTGTTGAGGATCTTTTCTTTATTTAAGCCCTTCCCATCATCGGATATCTCGATCAAGATGTTACCGCCTTTATGGTAAGCCTTAAGCTGTATTGTGCCTACCTCTTTCTTGCCCGCTTTTATTCGCTCCTCAGCGGATTCAATGCCATGATCCACCGCATTCCTCACCAGGTGGACAAGAGGATTATAAATCTCCTCTACCATGTTCCTGTCT
>DASPQI010000306.1:0-3892 GCA_035625045.1 Syntrophales bacterium
CGAAAAACAAATTATCCATAATCTTTGATTCTTTTCAACAGGTCGATTGCTCTTCCACCCGGAAGTATGGCGGGTCAGGACTCGGGCTGGCAATATGCAAACAACTTTCGAAATTGATGAACGGCGATGTATGGGCGCAGAGTGAGACAGGCCAAGGATCTACATTTCACTTTACAGCCTGGCTTGACGAATCTACCGGGAAGACTTTAAATGAACATACTTCTCTTGCCGGTAAGAGGGTACTCATCGTCTGTGAGAATAAGGCAAATCGTGCTTTCTTGTCGCGCACGATTGAATCTTGCGGCATGCATTTTACGACGATAGACAAAGCGGACAAGGTCTTGCCTGCTTTGATTCGTGATGACAATAATGGTAATTCATTTGACTTCTGTTTAATGGATATCAGATTACTGGATGTAAATGTTAGTAAAATTGTTGAAGTGATCCAAACAGCAAAAATTAGGGGTATTCACCTGCTTTTATTTGGCCCTTTCAAAAAAAGAATTATCTTGGGTCAAAATACATCGGGCATGGTTTCTTTCATTGAAGCACCGGTCAGGAGAAAAAAGTTGGTGCAAACTATGGAGGAAGTTATTAAAGTACCTGAAAGCAGGGATGGGAAGAATATTCTGATGAATGAAAATTGGGAATATCAGCCCAAGCTGTCGCACAAAGAAAACTTCCCACTTAAGATTCTTCTGGCTGAAGATAATATAGTCAATCAGAATTTAGTGAAAATATTGCTAAACAAAGCTGGGCACCACGTAGAGCTGGCAAACAATGGCAGTGAGGCAATCGAAAAACTTAGTATGACAAACAGTGATTTTGATTTGATTTTCATGGATGTTCAGATGCCGGTGATGGATGGTCTGGAGGCCACAAAGATAATCAAATGCAAAGGATATGGACATATCCCCATAATTGCCATGACGGCTAGCGCAATGGAAGAAGATCGTGTGAAGTGTCTCAAAGCGGGTATGGATGGATGTCTTACGAAACCGATTAGGATGGAAGTTGTAAAGGAGGTAATAGAAAAATGGGCGCTAAGAAAGAAACTCATATCAATCTGAAACAAATGGCAGAGAATGTCGGTTTGGAAGAGGATGAGTATTCATCGCTGTTAGCTCTCTTTATTGAAACAACCATGTATTATTTAAGTGAATTAAAATCTGCGATCCACAATCGCGATTCGAAAAAAGTTTACGAAACAATCCATACCATAAGAGGTTCTGCCGAGAATCTTGGTATTCCAGATATATCAGAAATAGCTAAGGCAATAGAGATGAAGGCACGACAGAATGTTCTGGATGGTGCTGAAGAAGCAACGGAATGCTTAGTGAAAAAACTTAATTATATAACAAAAATTTATCATTGCTAAATATAATAGCAGGCAATAGATAAAAAGGGGTGGATTATGACAAAGATTAACGACAAACGGGAGCAGACAGTTGAGCCCGCAGATAAGGGATTGAGTAAAAGCAAAAAGATCCTGGTTGTAGATAATGATCCTGTTATGTTGAGCTTTATGAATAATCTACTCTTGAGCCGTGGCTATCAGGTATCTACCGCAGATGACGGCCTAACTGTTCTAAAAATTTTGGACTCCTGTACACCGGACGTTATCATTATGGACTTGATCATGCCAAATATTAATGGAGAGAAGCTTTGCCGGATGATCAGGAAAATACCGCGTATGAATGATACCTACATCGTAGTCATGTCCGCTATAGCTGCAGAGTATAAAACAAACCTGGCTGATCTGGGAGCTAATGCCTGTATTGCCAAGGGTCCTTTTAATAAAATGTCTGAACGTATTTTGGAGGCTTTGGGTAAATTAGATTTATTTTCGCCATATGATTACATGAATGATGTAATAGGACTAGAAGAGACCTATTCACGGAGTATTGTTAAGGAATTACTTTCCGTAAAAAGGCATCTGGAAATTATTCTTTCAAGCATATCAGAAGGTATTTTTGAAATTAATTCCGAAGCAAAGATAGTTTATGCAAACCCGACTGCCATCTCTATTATAGGACTTCCCGAGGAAAAACTATTGGCTTTAAATGTCCTCGATCTGTTTCACGAGATTGACAAGACAAAGGTAGAAAAGCTTTATAAGAATGGGGTAAATGCCGTTAGAAATATAAACGGTGATTCATATCGGCTCATTAATGGAAAAGAGGTTTCACTGAATATTTTGCCAATAAGAGATGAAGAAAATAAGGCTGTTGTTGTACTGAATGACATCAGCGATCGAAAGCGTCTGGAAGCGGAGCTAAGGCAGGCTCATAAAATAGAGGCCATAGGTACTTTGGCGGGGGGCATTGCACATGATTTCAACAATCTTCTGATGGGAATTCAAGGGTACACATCACTCATCCTGTTTGATATGAATACAAACCACCCCCATTATGAAAAACTGAAGAAAATTGAGGACCAGGTAAGAAGCGGCGCAGAGCTTACCAAACAGCTTTTGGGTTTTGCCCGTGGCGGCCGTTACGAGGTCAAGGTTGCAGATTTGAACGAGATAATTGATAAGACCTCGACGATGTTTGGAAGGACAAAGAAGGAAATCAGCATTCACCGGAAATATACGGAGGCTTTATGGGCGGTCGAGGTTGATCGCGGGCAGATTGAGCAGGCCCTTTTGAATCTATATGTAAATGCCTGGCAGGCAATGCCCAATGGCGGAGATTTATATCTGGAGACAACCAATGTCATTTTAGATCAAGTGTATAAGAGATTGTTTTCCGTGAAGCCAGGAAAGTATGTAAAGGTCTCAATTACGGATACCGGTATAGGGATGGATGAGAAAACAAAGGAGAGGATATTTGAGCCTTTCTTTACAACAAAGGGGATGGGAAGGGGTACGGGACTTGGCCTTGCGTCTGCCTACGGCATTATCAAAGGACACAATGGTATAATAAATGTATATAGTGAGAAAGGGCATGGCACAAAATTTACCATCTATCTCCCTGCGTCAGAAAAAGCAGTAATGAAAGATGATGAGATTCCCGCGGATATTATCAAAGGTGAGGAAACCGTCCTTCTTGTGGATGATGAGGATATAATCGTTGATGTAAGCAGAGAGCTTTTGGAGACGCTGGGCTATAATGTCCATGTAGCGAGGAGCGGCAAGGAAGCCATAGAGATATATAAAGAGAAAGAAACAGAGATCGATCTGGTTATATTGGACATGATTATGCCTGGAATAGGCGGCAGTGAGACGTTCAATACCCTCAAGTCAATCAATCCTGACATAAAGGTGATCCTGTCCAGCGGGTACAGCATTAACGGCAAGGCGAAGGAGATTATGGAACGAGGGTGCAGGGCATTTATACAGAAACCATTCGAGATGTGTGATTTATCGGATAAAATTAGAAAAGCCTTGGCTTAACTAAACTAGATAATCAAAGATTATTATCTTGTAATCATAAATACATCATTTTTATATCATCAAAGAATCCCTCTAAATCTCCCTTTATAAAAGGGGGACTTTATGGATATTCGTGGTTCCCTGCTGTAGCCTGACCTCGAATGCTTCTATCGTGTGCGAAAAACGAGTTTCATGCCTTTGTGATGTCTCCACAGGGCATGGTGAATTCTAAAAATATCTCGCTGAAAAGAGGAAATAAGTTAGATTTCCTTTTGCAAAAATGTATTGACTATAAATTACCCTTATATTAGTTATTTAAAGACAATAAATATTCAGGATAATTGGCAAGATTGGAAATGAAACGTATCTTTGTACATACGTATGGGTGTCAGATGAATGTCCATGATTCGGAAAAGATCGTGGCATTGATGGAAAACTCAGGATACGAGATCGTAGATGATGAAAAAAAAGCTGATCTGATAATCATCAATACATGCAGTATTAGAGAGAAGGCAG
>DASPQI010000307.1:0-3282 GCA_035625045.1 Syntrophales bacterium
TATTCAAAGGTCTCTTCCTCTCTTTTGACCACTTTGAGGGCGTTGACCACGGGAAATGTCGGCATAATAATCGGAAAGGTATTTGAAAACGAGTTTCTTTCACGGATTGAGCGGAAACAGGGTGTCGTTCTTTTCTGCAACACGGGGAGCCTGCTCGCCAGGCGAACAGCTCACATAGTTGGCAAGGTAATTGTGAGTTCCATCCAGAGTTTGGTAGGCCGACGGCTGGCCAGCGGTAAAAAGCTAGATATACCGATAACTTTGCATATCGATGAAGCACACTGCATAATGTACAAGGGGATACAGGAGCTCTTCAATAAATGCGGCGGCGGCAACGTGTGGGTTCACATATATACCCAGAGCATAGCACAGATAATCGACGAGATAGGCGAGGAGAGCGCGATAAGCATACTGGACAATATCAACACGTGGATCTACATGCTCGTCAATCATCCGGAAACGGCAAAATACATTGAAGAGGCCTCACCGGAGGTCCGGCAGTTCGAGCCTACATTCCGATTCGACGCCGGCCTGATGATTCGAAGTGACCTCGCCCCGATGATAACCAGCCAGCAGTTACTGAGCCTGAAAAGGCGCCAGTTCTTCATGCGCCATTACGGCAGGTTTTATTATGGCAAGACGATTGACGTCAAACCATTGCTCATAAATATTGAATATCCCCAGCTACAACAGCAGGACCTTGAAGATCTTCCTAAGATGGCGGATAATTCAGGCCGTGAAGTCGCACAAGATAATGAATCGCCTGAAGCAGCGGCTATTGCCTCCAGTAAGGAGCAACATGCTGAGCAGGATCCATCATGCGGAAACTATAGTATTTGATAGCCTTGACTATAGTAAAACAGCCACGACATAGACCGCTTGCGATTGTATCGATGGCCATTCAATATCTCACTCTTTAAGTGCATTATCATCTTCAGTATAGACGCACCTCAGGATCATAGTTTGCCTGTGTTTCGTATCGAATTCAACGATCACCCGTACAATTGCCGGATCATCTAACTCCGCGGGAGCAACGATTTTAGCGGACACAATGTGATCGTCTTTCAGGTATGGCGTAACCAGGTCTCTTACCGTTTCCATTTGCCGTTTGTCACCTCTTCAACAGTATCAACAGTGCAGAATATTTAATAATAATGGATAATAACTATAAAGGGGTGGAAATGATATTCCGCCCCTTTATGATAAATAAAATTACGATAAATTATTTTACAGCGTCTTTTAATGCCTTTCCTGCCACAAACTTGGGAACCTTCTTGGCGGCAATCTTTATCGCTTCTCCAGTCTGAGGATTCCTTCCCTTCCTGGCAGCTCGTTTCGAGATAGAAAATGTCCCGAAACCGACAAGGGTCACACTATCCCCCTTCTTCAGGGCTTTCTTGACCGACCCGAGAACGCTGTCTACAGCACTTACTGCACAAGCCTTACTGCACGTAACTTTTGCAACTTCATTGATAAGATCTCCCTTATTCATTACCTCCATCCTCCCTAATAGAATTTATATTGCACCACCACGAGCGGCACCTGTTATATGTATATACAGCAAACAACGAAAAATCAATATTGAAAACACATTCATGCCTAATAAATATCATCATACAGGATTCAAAAGCCATGGTCTGCTTCGGCACCTTAAAAATATTTTCACTCTTTAAAAGAATTTTCTCCCAAATTTACATCCTTCAGCAGTATTATATATTATCAATGTCAGGTAACTTTTCATTATATTCTGTAACTTCAGAAGGCATCGCGGTATAATTGTTCGCCCACCAAGAGAGCAACACGAGAAGTTTATTAAGTAATTGCGGCGATAACGTTGCATGCCAGCATCACCAGCAAGAGAAGTCGTAAGCTTTTCCAAAGATTCGGCTTCGGTCCAAACCGGCGATAATTTATCGCCCGGATACGGTATGAAGGTCAAGTGAGGTGTATCCTTTCATTACCGCTGTCAGAAGCTCTAACGGCCTTATTTCATGTCCACACAATGAAATTACCGCAAGAGCGATAGAAAAATAATCTAAAACATTTTGAAAGGAGGAGAAAGAGGATAAAAAAAGATGATCAGTTTTTATGCAGCGTACAGACATCGGGACGGCATCCGCTGTGTTCAGTTACTTGTCACAGTGGATAAAGGCAGAACAATCAGCAAGAAGGAAACGGGCGTTATTTATGCGAATGCCACTGAAGCAGGAAAGGACATTAGTAAACTTAACACCATTAAGAATCTGATGATCCTTAACAGCGAATCGTTAACTTAACGATTGAGTACGAAAGCGGAAAAAGAGAGATACCGGTAATAATGACCAGGATGATGTGTGAAACAGATCTCCGTGAATGCATAGACATTCATGAGACAGTGCCGAATAAGGAGGTCAGGCTGGAACTGACAAACGGACAGATCTATGTTTATGTTCCGGCTTTCAAAACGGAAGGTTATGACGGATTAATCGCTGTCATCGAACAGTCAAACAGATCTTTGCAGGTTTGCTTGTATGATGCAGAACAGGAAGACCCTATCCAGGTCCTTGTATGGAGAGACGACGGGAGGGTTGTCAGAGACTGACAGAACTTCTTTCAACACAAGACGGCAACAGTACCATCCATGAAGGCACATCCGTTGCCAGACACAATCATCAACTCAGCATAATGGCAATCAAGACAGTCTTTACTGTTTTCTGATTGTCACAACTCACAACCCGTCAGGGGAAGAGAAAGCGATTTTCCCCTAATGGGATAACTGCGTCTTTTTCTCCTGACATTTAAAAATCATTTTAAAGACAAGGAGAAAGAGTATGGGCGGAAGAATCGACACAAGAAAGGGATCGAATCGTTATTTTTTGAACGATGAGACAGTGCAGGGGATTTTTGGTGAATCCATGTTCATCAAAAACATCAGGGAACCGTTTGTAATCAAGGGACATGATCGGATACCGCAGGCTGGGTCTAGGGTATCTTTCGATTTTGTCATCGCTAAAACATCACAGGGGATGCGGCCAGTAGTGAAGAATTTTCGTACATTCGCGGCTTCCCGAAAAGAGAGTTAATCATCATCACATCCGACCCGTCAGGGGAAAGAGATCACGTTCCCCGATGGGACACAATTGTCTTTCTCCCGTTCGTTCAAAAATTAAGAAAGAGAGGGAAAGACATGACAGGAAGAACTGCAAAAAAGACTGGATCAAATCGGATGGGGCGATATTGACCTCGGAAACGCCCCTGAGATTACAGAAACAGTCATCATGGTGATGAAAGAGCACACAGAGA
>DASPQI010000308.1:0-2499 GCA_035625045.1 Syntrophales bacterium
TGTCGATATTAAGGGCCTTTTTGAAGGCCTTTTCCACATCGGCTTCATGTTTTCGATCACGCATATCGATAAAATCGATAACAAGCAGTCCACCCAGGTCTCGTAAGCGAAGCTGCCGGGCAATCTCCTCTGCCGCTTCCAGGTTAGTCCTGAAGGCTGTTTCTTCAACGTTTCTTTTGTTTGAAGCCCGGCCCGAATTTACATCAATGGCAATCATGGCTTCTGTGGGGTTTATAATTATATATCCGCCGGATTTTAACTCCACCCGATCCTGGTAAATGACACGAATCTGATCTTCAAGCCGATACTTATCGAAGAGAGGGGTCTTTTCCTTATATAGTTTGATCAGTTTTAAGATCCTCGGTACCACAGCTTTGGCATATTCCCTCATCTTCCTGTATGTGTCACTGTCGTCTACAAGGATCTCTGCGATTTCCGACGTATAATAGTCGCGCAGAGAGCACACGCCAAAATTACTTTCCTGGTAAATAAGTCCCGGTGAGGATACGGTCTTCACCCTCTTCTGAATCTCCTTCCACAACCTCGACAAGAGCTGGTAATCCCGGGAAAGTTCCTGCTTCGTCCTGTTCATGCCCGCTGTGCGAATTATAAAGCCGACGCCGTCGTCAATCTTGATTTGTTCCATCAATTTTTTCAGTCGCTTGCGATCTTCTTCATCTTCTATTTTTCGGGATATGCCGCTGCTCTCTTTGTTTGGGAGCAAAACCAGGTATCGTCCCGGCAGTGATGTATATGTCGTCAGAAGGGCCCCCTTACGTTCGCTTTCTTCCCTTACTACCTGAACGATTACCTCCTGGCCGGTTTTGAGGGATGGTCTATGATTAGACGAGCCGCTTACCTTCCCATCGCTCTCTGTAAAATATTCGGGGCTGACGTCATGCAGGGGGAGAAAACCATCCCTCTTTCCCCCGTAATTCACGAAGGCTGCCTGCAGGCCGCGCTCCACCTTCATAACTACGCCCTTATAAATATTGCCCGTTATGGGCTCCTTAACGGCCATCTGGATGTTGTATTCAACCAGTTTCCCGCCATCCACAATGGCCAGCCGCTTCTGTTCCGGATGAACAGCATTGATTAACATTACCTTTTTCATAAATATCCTTGTTCTTTATATAAGGGTGGATACGTCTCCATTCCCCACCCTGATTATCTCGATTACGTCGTCAACAAGACTGATAACACTCGATGGCTCGGAAGCCAGAATGCCTCCGTCTATGATCAAATCTACGCGTTTCCCGAATTTCTCTTTGATCTCATTTGGATCACTCAATACTTCACCATTTTCAGTCGTGACGCTGGTGCTGATGATAGGCTGTCCCAGTTCCCGCACGAGGGAAAGACATATTTGATTGTCGGGTACCCTGATACCTGTAGCTAGTCTTTTTGGGAGAATAATCTTCGGGACCAGCCTTGACGCCTCCAGGACAAATGTATACGGCCCCGGCAGGAGGCGCTTCATGGTCTTATATGCAAAATCCGAAACCTTGGCGTACTTACTTATATCCTTTAAATCGGCACAAACAAAGCTTAAAGGCTGCCTCCTGTCTCTCCTTTTTATTTCATAAATCCTGTCAATCCCCTTTTTATTAAAAAGGGCGCATCCCAGCCCGTAGACCGTATCTGTGGGATAGATGATTACACCCCCGTCCTGCAGGATATCAACTGCCTTTCTGATCAGCCGCATCTGGGGGTTCTGACTGTTGATGGCCAGATACATACCGATTCATTAACCTCATTTACAATTTTCAGCATTAAATACACTTGATAAGTTTACCAGAAATTAAAATCATTATCAATGAACTATTGAATTATTTTAAAACCTTACTTTCTTTGCTTTCCTCATCTTTGCTCAATTTGTACTGGATACTATCTACAAGGGCCTGCCAGCTCGCTTCAATGATGTTCGTGGAAACTCCTATGGTGCTCCAGATATCGCGCCCGTCACTGGAATCTATAAGCACCCTTACCTTTGCAGCCGTTCCCTCGCAGCCTTCCAGAATTCTTACTTTGAAATCAACTAGGTGCATCTCTCTTATGTGGGGATAAAATTTGGTCAGAGCCTTTCTGAGGGCATTATCCAGGGCGTTTACAGGGCCGTTCCCCTCGGCGGCAGTTAATTCCTCTTCACTGCCGACAGATATTTTGATTGAGGCCTGTGTAACGGGCGGATTGTCTCCCGTCTTCGCGTTAAAGACCTGAAAACTTTCCAGGGTAAAAGGTTCTCTGAACTCACCCTTCAGCTTTTTCATCAATATGGCAAGGGAGCCGTCTGCTGAATCAAAATGATAGCCCTGGTCTTCCATGATCTTTATCTGTTGAACGATCTTTTTGTTTAGCGATGTCTCATTACCAAGGTCGATGCCCATTTCTCTTGCCTTGTACGCGATGTTGCTTTTCCCTGAAAGGTCGGATACCAGCACCCGTTTGTAGTTTCCTACCAGCTCCGGTTTAATGTGTTCATAGGCAATCGGATTTTTT
>DASPQI010000309.1:0-6862 GCA_035625045.1 Syntrophales bacterium
AGATAGCAGGCAAACTCAACCCAATATGGGACATAGAAAGTAGCGCCAAGATAGCCACCTTTATAAAGGACAACGGCGATAATTCCCATTGTCTTCTGCGCATCATTCATACCATGGCTGACACTGAAGGTGGCGGCGGAAAGCAATTGAAACCTCCTGAATAAACGATCAGCCTTACATACAGTAGTATAACGGGAGAAATTCAAAGTCAGAATCATTAAGAATAGTCCGATTAACAGGCCGATTAGAGGGGAAAGAGCGATAAAAGTTGCCGTTTTGATAATTCCTTTCCAGACAAGAACCTTTGTCCCTCCCTTCATTAAGCCTGCTCCGATCAGACCGCCAATGAGGGCATGTGAAGAGCTGCTTGGCAGGCCCAGCCACCATGTAATGATATTCCATGTTATGGCCCCGCCTAAAGCGGAGAAGATGAGAGTATTATCCACAATTGCAGGACTGACAATTCCCGTACCTATAGTCTTTGCCACCTGCACACCGATGAAAAAGATAGCAATGAAATTGAAAAAGGCGGCCCATATGACGGCTTGATGGGGTTTCAAGACCCGAGTCGAAACTATTGTGGCGATGGAGTTCGCGGAATCATGGAAACCGTTAATGAAATCAAAAATAAGGGCTATGAAGATGATGATTATAATGGAGACCAGAGGAAAACTATCCATATCCTTGAACCATTATTATACTGTAATTGAGGTTTATCATAAGTATCAATTTGAGCATTAAGGATACGCGCAGGCCGCTTATCACGGTTCTTTATCGATAGTCAAGCATGATTGTTGTTTAAGGGCGTGCAGGGCCAATAAATACTTATATACGGAACTCTATTAAGAATTAACACAAATTTCATCTTATCTTAACACATTTGTAACATTTCATAAGTATTATGACGGCAAACAATGAATATTTGTATTCATGAGAAAAAAAATTATATGGAGGAGAGAATAGTGAAAAAAATATTGCTGACAAGTATGATATGTATAATTTTGGGCGTCGGTTCTGCCATTGCTGCGGGAAATATTGTTATCAAGGGCTCGACGACGGTTTTGCCTATCGCACAAGCAGCACTGGAGGCTTATATGAAGGCGCATGCCGGTGTGGACATATCTCTTTCCGGAGGTGGATCAGGGGAGGGAATCAAGGCATTGATTGACAAATCTGCGGACATTGCAACATCTTCCCGGGAAATCAAAGACAAGGAAGTGGAGTTGGCAAAAAGTGGAGGTATCAATCCCGTAGCTAATACAGTTGCCGTAGATGCACTAACGCCCATTGTCCATCCTAAAAATAAGGTAAACGGGTTGACTATTGACCAACTGAGTCAAATATATCAGGGCAAGATCACCAACTGGAAGGAAGTCGGGGGAGACAATTTGCAGATCGTTGTAGTATCCAGAGACAGCAGTTCAGGAACATTTGAGACCTGGGGGCACCTGGTTCTCAACAACGCAAAGGTAACCCCCAGGGCCCAATTGCAGGCTTCAAACGGTGCTGTCGTCCAGGCCGTCTCCAAGAACAGATATGCCATAGGCTACATCGGTATGGGATACCTTAACAAATCGGTCAAAGCGTTGACCGTTAACGGTATTCCTGCTACAACTAAGACGGCTCTTACTAAGGAGTACCCCATAGCCCGGTCTCTCTATATGTATACCAACGGGCAGCCGACCGGTGAAATAGCCGGCTTCATTAAGTTTGTCTTGAGTCCTGCGGGTCAGAAGCTTGTAGCCAAAGAAGGATTTATACCTCTGACGGCTGAGGCCAAGGACAAACCGGCAAAAAAAGATAAAAAATAAAGAAAGCCCCATGTCCAGACATCTGAAGGAAGCAATTATCAAGAGTATCTTTGCTGTTTTTGCATTCGTGTCTGTGCTTATTCTGGCACTTATTGTCGTTTTCCTTTTCCGTGAAGGAATGCCTGTTTTCAAGGAAGTGTCCATTGTGGATTTCATTTTTGGAAAAGAATGGTACCCCACATATGATCCTCCCTCATATGGGATATGGCCGCTTATTGTAGGTTCTGTGATTGTCACCGTATTCTCCTGTTTGATTGCTGTACCTCTGGGAGTTCTTTCGGCTGTGTATATTTCAGAAATGGCCCCCGCCTCCATCAAAGATGTTGTAAAGTCTATTATAGAACTTCTGGCGGGGCTTCCTTCCGTTGTCCTTGGCTTTTTCGGCATGGTCGTTGTGGCTCCCTTTCTTCAGGAGACCTTTGATCTGCCGACAGGTCTTAACATTGTTAATGCCTCCGTCATTCTGGCGATCATGGCCATACCTACAATTTCCAGCATCTCGGAGGATGCGCTTTATGCCGTCCCGCAGGAGTTTAAAGAGGCGTCATATGCCCTGGGAGCAACAAAATATGAAACCATTGCCAAGGTTATTGTACCGGCTGCCTTGTCAGGGATTTCCACAGCTGTGATCCTCGGCATGGCCAGGGCCATCGGTGAAACCATGGTGGTATTGATGGTGGCTGGAGGGGCGGCAGCGATTCCGGAAAGTATCTTTGATTCGGTCAGGCCGATGCCGGCAAGTATTGCCGCGGAAATGGGCGAAGCCCCTTTCGGGAGCGGTCATTATCACGCCCTTTTTGCCACCGGCATTGTTCTGTTCTTCTTAACCCTGACATTTAATCTCATCGCCGATTATATTTCACGAAGGTTCAAAGAAACAGGTTCAGCGACTTTGTGAGAGAGAATATGAATACAGAAGCAGTTGCGAGATTTCGTGTTCGAGGGACGTCCATGAAATGGCGTTATTTACGGCAGCATGTGTTTTTTGCCGTTGTGAGATTGTCCGCACTGATGATTGCCCTAGCTCTCGGCGGCATCATTATTTATATTGTAGTGAATGGAATATCTGTCATAAGCTGGGACTTTATTACCCTCCCACCGGCCGATTCCATGACGCAAGGTGGGATCATGCCTGCCATTCTGGGTACACTTTATCTCACAATAGGCGCGATTGCCGTAGCGCTCCCTCTTGGTGTGGTGTCGGCGATCTATCTTACCGAATATGCAAAGCAGGGGAAATTTATCAGGCTCATTCGCACCGGCGTTAATTGTCTGGCCGGGGTTCCTTCTGTCGTCTTCGGATTGTTCGGATTGGGATTCTTTGTTGTTTATCTCCATTTCGGATCATGTATTCTCTCCGGGGCAATGACTCTTGCGGCCCTCATTTTGCCCACTATTATCGGTGCCTCTGAAGAAGCATTGAAAGCAGTTCCGCAGATGTTCCGGGAAGCGTCGCTTGCCCTCGGCGCATCCAAATGGCAGACCATTTATAAGATTATCCTTCCGACGGCGTTACCCGGAATACTGACAGGATCAATTCTTGGTGTCGGTAGGGCAGCGGGTGAAACGGCACCGATCATGTTTACTGCCGCGGCGTTTTTTACGGCGAAGCTACCCGGTTCTATTTTTGATGAAGTCATGGCTCTTCCTTACCACATCTATGTCCTTGCCACAGCGGGGACCCATATAGAACAGACTAGGCCGATTCAATACGGGACAGTGCTGGTACTTGTCGGACTGGTACTGGGAGTTGATCTTATTGCCATTATCGTCAGAGGTTATATGAGGAAGAAAAAAAGGTGGTAATTGTGGACGGTAACAGTATAATCGAATTAAAAAATGTAAATTTCTTCTATAGTCATATCAGGGCGCTATCAGATATCAACATGGATTTTGAAAAGAACCGGGTTACAGCCTTGATCGGTCCGTCCGGCTGTGGCAAATCCACTCTGCTCAGGGTGCTCAATCGTATGAATGACCTGATAGACGGGACCAGGGTCGAGGGTGAGGTCCTTTTTGAAGGCAGGAATATTTATGATCATGATGTTGACCCGGTCGATACTAGGAGACGGATCGGCATGGTTTTTCAGAAACCGAATCCTTTTCCGAAGTCAATATTCAACAATGTCACTTATGCGCCGAAGCTTGCAGGGATGAGTAATAAGAGTGATTTGGAATTTCTTGTTGAAGAAAGCCTAAAACAGGCAGCGCTCTGGGATGAGGTGAAAGACTTACTGGATAAATCAGCGATGACCCTCTCCGGGGGGCAGCAGCAGCGTCTGTGCATTGCCAGGGCACTGGCTATGAAGCCGGATGTAATCCTCATGGATGAGCCTACATCGGCGCTCGATCCTATATCAACAGCAAAGATTGAGGATTTGATCGACGAGCTGAAAAGAAATTATACCATCATTATCGTTACGCATAACATGCAGCAGGCAGCGCGGATCTCGTCTAAAACCGGTTTTTTCTATTTAGGTAAGCTGATAGAATATAACGCCACGGAAAAGATCTTTACCAATCCGGATGTGAAACAGACGGAAGACTATATTACAGGGAGATTCGGATGACAGGAATCTTTGTTCATGTTTCCTGATCTAATAATTTGGAGATATACAATGGCAGAAAAAATGCATACCAGTACCCACTATGAACAGGAACTGCGGGACATCAAGGAAGGCCTTCTTTATCTGGGGGCACTCGTAGAAAAGGCGATTGAGCTGTCGATAAAGGCCCTTATGGATAGAGATACGGAGCTTGCCCACAGGGTGATATGCGATGATAATACAATTGATCAACTTGATGTTGAGATTGAAGAAAAGTGTATTCGTATTCTGGCTTTGAGGCAACCAACCGCACGAGACCTGAGGTTCATAACAACAGCCATTAAGATAAACGGCCATCTGGAAAGGATCGGCGATATGGCGGCCAACATTGCTGAGAAGGCGATTATTCTTAGTGAAGAGCCGCCTATGAAGCCTTATATCGATATACCTCGCATGGCAGAAGTTGCCCGTGGGATGATAAGGGAGAGCCTCGATGCACTGGTAAATGAAAATACAGACCTGGCTCAGAAAGTCAGAAGGGAGGATGAAACCATAGATAACTTTAATGAGCAGGTTTTCAGGGAACTCTTTACCTTCATGCTGGAGGATCCAAAAAAAATACACAGGGCTCTAATTATTATGCAGATATCCAAGAGCCTCGAGCGGATTTCGGATCATGCAGTGGGCATTGCGGATATGGTCATGTATATGGTTACAGGTAAGATTGTCCGACACGAACCGACCTGTAAGTTGCAGGAGTGAAAGTATTGTGAAAGTTGCAAGCAGCAGTAGCCTGCTCGGCCCCCGCCTCCGCGTGGGTAAACTCAAGCAGGGGGACTTTCTACAATGCCGACAGGAGTGAAGGTATTGAAGAGCCGCTTATTCTACAAGATTTTTTTTAGCTATGTCTTGATTATATTCCTTGCTGTTGTGGTTATGGGATTAATGTTCGCCCGGCAGGTCAAGGGTAAGTTGATAGAGGAGATTAAAATCGACCTTATAGGCAATGCAAGGATAATAGCTTTCCTGTCTAAAAGTGAAATTGAAAGGAGGTTATCTTCTCTGGCCGATATATCCTGTTCGCGTGTTACCCTGGTTGGTGCTACAGGCTGGGTTCTGGCGGATTCGGAAAAGAATGTGGCGGAGATGGATAATCACCTGAACCGTCCGGAAATACAGGAAGCAAGGATCAAAGGACAGGGAGACGCTATCCGTTATAGTCATACCCTTGGTGTGGATATGCTCTATATTGCCTTTCCTATTAAAGAGGGTACAGAGCTAAAGGGTTATATTCGCCTGGCCCGTCCGCTTTTTGAGGTAAAAAAATCTCTCGATCAGCTATATAACCAGGTTTATAAAATCATACTTGTAGCCATTATGTCTTCTTTGCTTATCGCTTTATTGTTTTCAAAGAAACTCGTGTCGCCTATCTTGAAGACGGAATCGTTCACCCGAAAAATATGCAATGGAGAACTTCCCGGGACCCTTCTGATGGAATCGAATGATGAGATAGGTCGGCTTGCAAAGAATATAAACTGCATGGTTCTCGAACATCAGGAAAAGATAAGATCTGCGCAGGAAGAGAAAAGTAAATTGGAATCAGCATTTGCGAGCATGACAGAAGGCGTCCTGGTGCTTAATAGCCAGAACCGTATCGAATTTCTGAATAAAGGTCTGAGGGATATTCTCGGTAGGCAATATATAACCGATATTATCAATAAGACACCGCTTGAGGCATTTCTAAATGCTGAGCTGGAGGACGCCCTCGATAGGTTCAGGGAAACAAGAACCCCCGTCTCGCGGGAGATTACCCTTGGTGATGATAACCCGATTATTATGGATGTCACTATCTCACCTATTTACGGGCCTTCCGGGGCGGAAGAAAAAACAATGATGGTCTTTCATGATGTTACAAGGCTCAAAAAACTGGAAAAGATACGTGAGGATTTCGTGGCTAATGTTACACATGAAATCAAGACCCCTCTTACGGCAATTATCGGATTTATTGAGACTCTCCAGGGGGGAGCTATTAATGAGAAAGAAAATGCCGGGAAATTCCTTCAAATCATCTCTGAGAATGCCCGT
This sequence comes from Syntrophales bacterium, assembly GCA_035625045.1. Taxonomy (GTDB): domain Bacteria; phylum Desulfobacterota; class Syntrophia; order Syntrophales; family UBA2185; genus DATKLL01. The sequence continues at coordinate 6,443 of DASPQI010000309.1, forward strand.
CGCCTCGATCGTCTCGTAGATGACCTCTTGACCCTTTCAAACATAGAACTCGGAGAGATGAAATTACGCCTCGAGGCGGTATCTCTTGGTGCTATTGTTGAAGACACTCTGCACGTGTTCGAAACAAAGGCCGCAGAAAAATCCCTGACCATAGATAAAGGTATTCCCGAGGGGCTTCCGCTGATCCTGGGCGATAGAGACAGGGTGTCACAGATTCTTTTGAATATTCTCGATAATGCCGTTAAGTTCACGCTGGATGGCGGACGTATTTCCATAACGGCATCCGATGACGGCAGAGGTTCTGTGGTTGTAAAGGTCATTGACACCGGAATCGGCATCCCGAAGAGTGAAATTCCCAGGCTGGGAGAACGCTTCTACCGTGTGGATAAGACGCGCTCAAGGGAAAGGGGTGGTACCGGT
>DASPQI010000310.1:0-3183 GCA_035625045.1 Syntrophales bacterium
CTCCGCTGCCCCTAGACCAGTCAGGTGGCCGTGAACCTTATCGATTGCCTGCCTCCTTGCTTTCCGCTGCGCGCGCCGCCATTCTTCTGGCCAGTCGCTCTTCATATCTTTCCCGGCTGTGGAAACTGGTGTGTCCAATCAATTTTTTTAAATTAGTCGAACCGCACTCAGAACAGGCGATGGCACATTGATCTTCACCTACCTTCATAAAGCACTCAAAGACATAATTGCAGGCATTGCATTCAAATTCGTATATTGGCATGTAAAGTTCCTTTTGAAAAACTCCTTCATAAAGGTTTATTCAATAAATGTTAACATACCGATACACCATGGGTCAAGATGGATTTTTGATCACGAAAGAACCCCGGAGGGATATTCCCCGCGGGGTTCTTTGTTGAGATTGTGTGCTAACTAACGAAGAATTAGAAGGTGAGTGTAAGCTTATGTGTCAGGAGATAGTCGTTTTTAACATTAGCATTCGGATTTGTTCCCTTCCAGGCATCACCCGCCCACAGGTAACCGAAGCCGACCATCCAGCTGAGGTTGTCATAGATCTTATAGGTCGCCGTTAGATCAGCTTCCCAGCCGAGGTCCTTGGATACCCAGTTGCCGTCGCTATTGTCACGCATGGTTTGGTTGTATTTCGCAGAAGTCCCATTATCAGACGGGGTCTTATCAAAGTATGCATAGGTCACGGCGAGTTTCGTATCCAGCTTTGGTATCGGCGTTGCACCCACGAAGACCTGGTAAGCCCATATGTTCTCCAGTCCGACACCATTTATACCACCGAGTGGGTTGGTGGCAGAAGCCCATGTTAATGCGGTGTTGACGGCCGCAAGATTCATATTACCCATGTAGCCGGCCCACCTGCTCAGATCATAATTTCCTAGGATAAGGCAGGGGTTGAAATCGGCCCCACCTGGTACCCCGGCAGTGACCGTATCGGTCTTACCTGCATCGTCACCTGATATATATACAAATGCACCTCCGACATAGGCCGGTTTGAGATCCACCTTGGCCATCGCATATGCTGATAAACCGGAAATATCAACATCGCTGCGTCCGCTGTTGCCCGTTTCCCAAATCCTGAGTTTGCCCATGACATAAATGGCTTCAGCTTCAAAGTAAACGGGGCCCATGGTTGCCTTCACATATGGGTCGAAGAAATACACGTTCTTCTTATACCCATTGTCTTGGCCAATCGGTTTCGTAGCACCGCTGTTACTGGTATCCAGGAGATACTGAACCTGGATACCCGCGTTCCCCTTGTCCCAGTTGTAAACATAAAATGCAGAGTATTTGTCCTTTGAGTCATCCACCTGTGCTGGACTTGTATAGCCTATACCGGGATAGGATGCGTTCAGACCTTCATACTTATCCCAGACGAGACCAAAGAACGAGGGACCCACAGTCATATCCCATCTGACCCTGGGGCCGTAAGCGTAATCGGAACTGTCGCCGAAAGAAGTACCCCATGCGCTCTGTGTCTGGTAACCGACCAGGAACCGGCCGATACCGGTGTTAAAGGTCGCATACACAAGCTGGAACTTGATGTTTTCTGCCTCACCCGAGCCGGTTATCTGATAGCCATTGCTATCTGCCGTAGCCTGGTAGGTGCTCCCGGGAATCGGCATGCGGGAGGCTCCCCAGACCTTTTCCATTGCGTCAAACCTGGTCGTCAGGCTCAGGCCTTCGGCAACCTGGAAAACCGTTCCCACCCTCAACCTCTGCCAGGTAAGGGATAAGGACGGGCCACCCTGGGAGCCTGCGAGGGTGCTGCCAGGAATCTCTGCGAGCTGGCGGTTGTCCTCATAATAGCCTTGTACGACGTATGAACCGCTGAACTTCACGTCCACGGCTAATGCAGGCGCTGCGAGGGCCATGATCAGCCCGACTGATAGTAAAATTACCCAAAACTTTCTCATTTTTTCCTCCTGTTAATGTTTTTGAATCGATCTTTCGGAACATGTAAGTTGAAAGATCACTTAATAATTACTTCATCCGGCCTGCTGGGATTACCCGAGACCTCTTCTCTAAATCCCTATATCACCTCCTTTCGCCAACAATTACTGGGAATCGCCTATCGGGGATGACATAGAAATTTTCCATCGCGTCGAAACCGATTGTTAGTTTCAAGCCTTGGGCGATCTGTAAAGTCGTTCCCTACTCTTAACCTCTGCCACGTGAATGACTCAGACAGGCCACGCTGGCTGTTAGAAAGGGTACTGCCGGAAATTTCCGCGATCTGGCGGTTGTCCTCATAATAGCGCTGTATGGATGTATGAACCGCTGAACTTCACATCCACGGGGAATACAGGCGCGGCGAGGGCAATCACCAGGCCGACTGATAGTAAAACTATCCGAAAGTTTCTCATCTTTTTCCGTCCTGTTTCCGCTTTTTAATTAAATTCTTCCGGGCACATAATTAAAATTATCACAAATGTTTTCTATGATCTTTTTCAAGAGTCCGTCAGAAAACGGAGAAAAGTTTCAATCAAGTTCATGTATCACCCTCCTTTTTTGTGAAATTTGGGCGTAACCTAGTCAATCAATGTTAAAATATGATGAAGGAAATGTTATGATTTGATGAAAATCGATAAGCAGAACGGGGTAATTTATGAACCCAGATCAGCAATCCTAAAGAACTTTTTCAGCTTCCCGCACTGTATCAATATTTTTCACCATTTTAGACATTTTCAACACTTGTTGAAAACAGACCGTATGCTGAAAATAATCATGGATAGCAGCTATATGTTCATACTCCCTCAAAGGTACCGGCATATTCTCTATATAGTTAGCTCATTTAACTCTACTTGAAACATGCACAATTTAGAGATTTGTTTCTTCTTCGCTTAAAGGACACGCTTGATTCCCGTAGCAATAAAGCATCCGATAATTTTGAAAGACATACATCTTTTTGATTGTAAATATTTGACAATTACCTCTGCCGGAATCCACAAATACTCCTTGGAAGACTACATCCAGGCATGATGTTTTGAATACTTGTAGAGGAACGGTCTTTCTTAAAATATTACCGGAGGTGCTTTCATGACGGAAAAACGATCAAAAGAGAAGGCCGATGGTCAAAATTTTCCAGGGCGAAAATCGTCTCCGCACATCCTACCCGCAATTTTCCGTTCGGTATTCCCCTTTACCGCTAAATTTACTTTGACATACAAGATT
>DASPQI010000311.1:0-3597 GCA_035625045.1 Syntrophales bacterium
AGAGATGTCCGCCGCAGACGGCTGCCACTTTTCTTCTTCATCTCTATTTCGGCGGTACTTGGGAAATCCATTCCACTTGCAGTTGGAGACTTCATGCCTCCGATTAGCTTTTCCATTGCGAGTGAATACTCTTCAGGAACAAGAAGCTTAAAAAATGGCGCTCCGACTGCTTCTTCCTTTTTATAACCGAACATTCTCTCTGCACCGGAATTCCAAAGAATTATTCTATGTTCCTGATCATAGGAAATAATGGCATCCGAGGCTGTTTCAACAAGAGATCTGAAGTTGGCTTCCGCGTCCATGAAAAAGCTGGAAATAACATCTTCCAGTGCCATTCCTTTAGCTTTGCCGCTTCTAATCGCGATTAATATGGCAACTAAGGCGAAGATAGCGCCTATATAATTTGTAGCTCGCCCTGCCCAGCCTATCGGGCTCCCGACTCCTTTCTGAATGTAAAAAGCAAATAACCCGAAAGCCAGCATGATCAGACCGAGAGAGTACCAATAGAAGAAATCAGACTTTACCTTCAGATAGTTGTCCATAAAGAAAATTGCTGAAAGGAGATAGAAAAATATTGCAAGTCCCAGGACAACCTGTCTCAGGGCAGTCGGACCATATCCCTGGATGAAAAAGGGTGGAATAATTCGCTCAAAGGTTGCAAACGTGAAAAGAATTATAAATGCAAAAATACCACAATATGCGGATGCCACTACCAGCTTGCCTCTTTCAAATTCCCACTGTGATTTCCCGAAAGAACTGAGAACGGCACCGGCGATGTGGAAAAGTGAACCAATCAATGCTCCCGTATTATAGATGGTCACATTGATGTTAGCTCCATTTTGTGCCGGTCTTAACCAGCCTGCCAATGCCGCGCTGATGCCAAAACTGAGCATGCCACAGCCCATCAAGAAGATGCTGAGGGAGCCGCTCTTTAAATATGTCTTGGCAGCATAAAAGGCGATGACCACCGGAATGATTGCTGTGAAAATTGTATTGGTGATGGGAAGTAAGTATGGCGGTTCAAAGATAACGTTTATGTCAATAATAAAAAGGATTATGATGCAAACCAGGGATGCAACGACAAGAAGCATACTGATCAGCTTTGGATAGTCTCGTTTCATCGCTTCTGATTTTTACTTCGTAGTCATTTTCCGAGAAGGGATCGCAATTTTTCCTTGAAAATTGATCGAAACTTTAAATTGCGGCATTTATTAATATTTAAAATCTTGCATATTTTCGAGATACCGTCAACTGAAGAGTTCAGGAAGTTGTCCACGAATTTATGAGATAGAAAAACAAGCTGTCTTTTACTGCGCTTTCATTCTGCATTCAACGACCCGGCGCGGTGACCGTAGGCGTTGCTTCGTATTTGTCATCGAGATACACGGTCAATGTGCTTTTGACGTGAATTCAGTCCGAACTACACAGGTAATATCAAGGAAAATATAAATTAAAAGAACGATGTATAAATTATTCTCAAATTTGATCAGCATAATAATAAAAGTAAACTGAAAGAAGCGATGCCTCCTTCTTATGTAATGAAATGGACTTCCTAATTCTATATTACCGAATGGTACTTCCTAAAAGAGGTCGCTCATTAATCTTATCATAATCTTCAAGCCAAATTTCATGAATCGCAACACTGCTCTTCGCTTCGAAATATTTTCGTACCCTTGCGCGCAATCCTGTTGCAGGAAAGTACAGCGATAGATCAGGATTCGACATTAGATACATTCGACCGCCAGTAGATAGATGCAACGGAAGAGCAGACAGAATCTTTTTGAGGAGTTTCCCTTCCAAATCGTAGCGATTAATGTCCTTAACATCTGATTCTTCCATCGCTAGAGGTGCCTCAAACAAAATGACGTCGTATTTTCCTGGCACTTTATCAAAACCGTCGCTAACCCAAGAATGGACAAGATGCTCCACACCCACGCGGCGCGCAGCGGCTATGGTATTGGCTACGGCAATAGGATTGATATCGGTCGCATCCACCGTTATTTCATACTTCAGCGCAATACAGATCGCATCCAGTCCCGCCCCCGTCCCTAACACAAGTGCTCTATCGCCAGCCTGAATCTCGGGAAGAGAGACTTCCAGCAGATTTTCAAGATAAGGATTGTTGTAGTTATAGACCGTGGGGAAAAGTGGAATATCGGGAATCGTACCGAACTTTACCGAAAACAGATCAGTGGCAACCGTAAGCGTCGGCTTCATATTCCACAAAATACGATGATCCGAATGCCCTTTAAGATCTGCATCCCTCCAGGAAGGCTCCAAGGTACCAAGCAACTCTTCCGAATTCTGCGAGAAAAATTTCTGAGTGGCTTGCCGCAGCAGGGTGACTATTTCCCTATTACCCGCATAGGAATCGAGAATAAGTACTGAATGGCAGAAAATGACCTTTTCATTGTCATCTCTGAGAAAGAAAATCGATAGTGGGTAGATTCTGCCGTCTGAGCGATAGCCTAGGAGGGTGGCTTTGCCATCCCTGCTCTCAAAGAGGGATGCCACCCGAGAATCCAGTGCGATTACAACATATCCTTCCGATTGTTCTGGATTGCTTGGGAGTTGAACCCCAAGTGCATCCAGAAAAAGATGTAAATCCTGTTCCTGAATTGATGAAGGCGAAATTGTTTCTTCCATTTCTTTTCTTCGCTGAGGGTTGGTATTCGTTTCCCGGTTCGTTAACTATCTTTCCAAGGTTTCTTAATGTAACCTGCTTTTATATTTTGTACCACATTTTAAACCAGAGTTCTTAAGTATTTTTATTTATCACCATTTGTAATCTTCAACTCAGAATGAAATGTGGCAAATGTTTATTTACAGGAGAAAGGTTAATAATTGGCAATGACAAAATATTTACCGATTATTCAGGTGGGATAATCATTTTTTCTTCTGCAAAAATAAGCGGCGACGACTATTATATTTGTACCGGCAATTAACAAAATGAGCAGACGATTCAAACCGATGATTAGTATTTGTCATTAAGACGCCTAGCCGCTGTGTTTTTGTAACACCTTCACTTCGTACTGAGTAAAGACTTGGTTTATTTTTATGTTGTTTTCGAGGCATTCAACGCGCCAAAATTACCCGAGTTAACCCTTTAAATATTAAGTCATAACCGCTCCTCCCGATCTACTTCTGCTAAAGTTTGAATCTTTCTATCCTGGCATGGTTCGCATTAAAGAAGTTTTATTAATAGCCGATAATTTATATTATATATTATCAAGAAAAGGATCCTTCTTATGATCAAAGGAGAATGGATATGACAACATTATTATCAGCACCGATCATGATGAGGCTTGCCGAACATTACCATCACCATACTGGAATCGATACACCTGAAATTGCATTATTTGTTTTCTGTTTTATCGCCATTGTTCTTATGGCGGGGCTTGTACTCAAAAAGGATTGAGAGACTTTTGTTATACTTTTATATAACCGGTTAAGATGGGTATGATTAACCGGCAATATAGCCAAAACTTTCGTACTTCGCCTGCATTTAACTTCTTAACAAAGGGAGACCCTCTGGTCTCCTTTTATCTTGGATAACATTGGTCTAAATAATATCAAAATTCAAAATAGAAAAGCAGG
>DASPQI010000312.1:0-2240 GCA_035625045.1 Syntrophales bacterium
ATAAACTCTTTTTCATTCAGACAGGGAATAATTATGGACACATTTGGTATTTTATTTGAGTCCATTTTGAGAAAATAAATACGCTAATGTTTCTGTGATACTTACTATATTAAAATCCCGTTCCACTTTTTTTCTGCCTTCTTTGCCAACGCAAGAGTAATACCGTCCGTCATTTGACAATTTCTCTATTGCATTCGCAATAGACGTCGAATTTTTTTCCTCGACCATGATACCACCTTCATGAGCGATCAATTCAGGAATTCCACCGGTTTTAGTCGATATCACAGGAATCCCAAAGGCCATGGCTTCTATCAAAGCCACCGGGATCCCTTCTTTTTCATTATTCTCAGTTGTGACACTTGGTAAAACTACAGCGTGAACGCTGCCTTTATGATATAAATCGAGGAGAGTATCATGTGGGAGCCTTCCAAGAAATTTTATATGACTGTTGAGATTCAGGTCATTGACGAATCTTTTTAGCTCATTTTCCAAAGGACCATCGCCTGCAACAAGGCACCGAAAGCTTACTCCTCTCTTCACTAATATGTGACATGCTTTGAACAAATATTTATGTCCTTTAACATGCACAAAATTAGCCGGACATATGACGGTAAACTCATTTGACGGACTACGGTGATTTCCTTCGAGTGTCGGTAAGAGAGTTCCCATATGAATTACCTGGATTTTTTTTTCTAAAGTCATATCTCTAATAATTCCCGATAGCTCATTTCTACCATTTTCGTTGATGGCTCTGATGAACGATGCGGTCAGACATTTTTCATGGAGGATATTGTCTTCAGCGATGTCCCATCTATGTGCGGTAAAACTCCAAGGGATACCAGTTACTTTAGAAATAATATATGCCATTGTAGATGTTGTAGATGCCCAATGGGCATGAATATGGGATACGGATTTTTTTTTGAGAAGTTTTGATATATATAATGCTTTTGGAAGTATTATCATGTTTTTGAAACCAACTTTTACATTTCGTGCCCTAAAAAATATATTAATTAGCAACATGACGAATTGCGTTGTGTTGCTAACAATATATTTCAACAAGGTAATAAATATCTTAACGTCGAACCAGGGGATACTCAAGGTATCATCCAATAGTGATTCCGCCTCTTTATGGAATATTCTCTTTGACTTATCTCTTGGGATAATGAGGATATCGACAGCCAATCTCTTCAGAACAAGCATCTCAGTTAAGATGAATGTTTCTTGCGATCCGAAAGGAATTTTAGCTGTAATATAGGCTATCTTCATCGAAGCTTGGTTTATCTCGATCCCGAATCAAATAGCGAGGCCCTTGTTAGACAATTATTGTGTCAATAGTTTCAGATAAATTTTTTCTGTTTCTCGAAGCATTTTGTTAATCCCAAATTCATCCGATATCTTCTTTCTACCGTTATCTCCCATCTCTTTAGCCATTTTCTCATTGTTGATAAGGCTGACGACTTTCTCAACAATCATACCTGAATCATTGGGCGGATAGAGAAAGCCGGTCTTTCCATCAATCACCAGCTCGCTATTGCCTCCAACAGCCGTTGCAACAACGGGAAGTCCGGATAACATTGCCTCCATGATTGCATTGGACATCCCTTCATAGAGCGAGGTCATTACAAAAATATCCATCCCATGCAATAAGGCAGGAACGTCGGTCCTCTCTCCGGTAAATGTTACGTTGTTTTCTATTTGTAATTGTTTAGAGTAATTTTCTAATACATTTCTTAACGGACCATCACCCACTATTAAGAATTTAACATTCTTTTCTTTTGTTCTATCAAGAACTTTTTTTGCCATATCCAAGAATACCTTGTGATTTTTCTGGGGCCAGAGCCTCCCCACTGTTCCAACAACTTTAGGAGCGATTCTGCATATGTTATGAGAACTAGATTTCTCCCAAAACTCATCTATATTAATGCCATTGTGCACTGTAAAAACTTTTTTTTCGTCAAAGAAGTACTTGTTTACGAGGGATCCTGCAGCTTTATATGAGTTGCAAATGAGGCCATGGGAAAAAAAAAGAAGGAACCTGTCCAAGCAGATCTGGTAAAGACTTTTATCCATCCCTATCTCAGGGAGGTTTCGCTCTGAAGCAATTATAATAGGGACACCTGAAAACATTGAAGCGATCCTCCCGTAAGAATTTGCAGAAAACAGGTAGGTATGAACGATATCGGGTTTCAAGCTTTTGAGAAGTTTAATAAGCTTGAATAATCTAGCAAATTCCCTATTTT
>DASPQI010000313.1:0-2458 GCA_035625045.1 Syntrophales bacterium
CGTAGTTGATCGGAAGTGCAAATCTCCATATCGGCAGTACGGCGGCAAAGTAGCAAAAAACAAAGGCAACTACTGCCCAAAGGGGACGACTATTCGACAATACATCACCGACTATCGTATTGGAAGGTGCGACAGTTCCAAGCCAGATTCCGCATAATGCGATGACAACTGTGACGACCGTCGTCAAGATAATATCCTTCTTCCAGCGATAGATCATCTGTCCCGCAAGAATGCCTCCTATTGTCAGAAAAAGCCATGCCATAGGAGACGCCTTCAGCCCAATAGCAGTGCTCACCACGACGTTACCGAAGGCTCCAGCAATTAGAAGCAGATAAAAGTATATAAATGATAGAAGGATGATCCTTGCTTTGGGTGAGATTAACTTATGACTCAATCCCCCGAATGAAGCGCCATCATGACGCATTGCAATCATGGCGCTTGAGTAGTCCTGTACCCAGCCAATGAAAAGGGCCCCTCCCAGAATCCATATCAATGCGGGCAGCCATCCCCATTGAATAGCAATTATCGGCCCTATTATCGGTGCCGCACCTGCAATTGACTTGAATTGATAGCCAAAGAGAATGTTTCTGCTTGTCGGCATAAACTCTACCCCGTCCATGTACATAGTGGCCGGAGTAGCCCTTTTGGAATCAGCCTTCATAACCTTTGCATCAATATATTTTGCATAGACACGATACCCGAGGATAGCTACAATAAATCCTAATATTAAAATATATACCGAATTCATTCCTTACCCTCCTTCAGTCAAAGTACACTTTAAAACACCATACTCCCTTTCTGCTCGCTGGTGAATTATGTTTCCGGAAAGATTAACTATAATATACAATATTTTTTTATATTCAAGTTATATTTGATTTTGTCTCCGAGATATTCATTAATAAAGTATTGTTCTTTATTCACTGATCGTATGTTCTAATTTATATATAATAAGTCGAAAGCAAATTTTTTCAGCAGAAAAGAATTTCAAGAATTTGATTTGAAATTTTTACCGGATTGAATTAACGTTTTACAAAGGTAATAGAAATGGTTGTATTATCTTTCATCCCGATTTATGCGGTTCGTAGCATTCAAAATGTATAAAAACCTTTTTGGAGGTTAATTTGATACCAACCAAGAATCTTAAAATAGCTTTGATAGTACTATTTTCGCTTTTTATAATCGGCACTGTCGGTTTTCATATTATTGAGGGCTGGAACATAACTGAATCACTTTATACAACGGTAATAACTCTTTCCACTGTAGGGTATGGTGATTTCTACCCACACACAGATAGGGGAAGAATATTCACCATATTTCTTGTTATTTTTGGCGTTGGAACCATGCTCTATACAGTGGTTCTGTTCACGGAAACTATGATAGAGGCTCGTTTCAGATCAATCTTAGGGAGAGGTAGATTAGAAAAAATGATAAAAAAATTGAACAATCACTACATTATTTGCGGATGCGGCCGCATCGGGTACTTGATATGCAAGGAATTATTGGCGGAAAAAATCGATTTTGCTGTGATCGATAACGATCAAGAAACAATTCAAAAAATCGAAGAAGAGGGATTCATTTATTTAAAGGGAGATGCTACGCAGGACAAGACGTTGATTGCAGCCGGCATAAAAAGGGCAAAAGGTATCGTCTGTGCACTTTCTACCGATGCCTTAAATCTCTACGTTATTCTTACAGCCAAGGAGCTCAACCCAGGTATCTATATCCTCTCCCGCTCTGAAGAAATAGAATCTGAACACAGGCTATTAAGAGCGGGTGCCGATCGTGTCATATCCCCTTATACCCTGGGAGGAATGAGAATGGCCATGGCAATTTCTAGACCCGCTATGCTTGATTTCATTGAAATAACGACAAGAAGACAGAGCCTTGAATTGAGAATGGAAGAACTTGATATATGTGATGGCTCGCCTGTTATCGGCAAATCTCTGGAGGAATCAGAAATCAGACAACTTTACGGACTAATCATTGTAGCGGTTAAAAAAGACACTGGTCAAATGATATTCAATCCCCAGGCAAATTACGTAATTTCAAAAGGTGACAAGCTTATAGCTCTTGGTGAAGATAAAAATGTCAGTCGCTTCGCCCAGGTATGTGTTTCGCCATGAACTAAAAAACAACCTAAATCTAAATTTTGTAATGAAAAGATTATGATTTTTTTACGCAAGAGGATTACCATCGTTAAGACTTTCATACACCTCAGGTACTCATCAACCATAGTGTCCAAATCATACTTCCTTCTTGCCTCTCTCATGATCCTCTTGATTTGAAGTGCCCTTACCTCGGGGGATCTCCTGTGGAACCGCACACTCCTGGATAATCCGTACCACAGTCCTCCAGGATCATAATTCCGGAAAAGAAACCCGTTCCCCTCATCGTAAAGGGATCCGTCAGCCTTCAATCTCAACTCCTTAATCTTGTCATGGTAGCCGCCCGTGTCTCG
>DASPQI010000314.1:0-3431 GCA_035625045.1 Syntrophales bacterium
GTAATAACTGAATGCTTCCAGTTCTCTGTTGGCCACTTCAAGCTGGGCGGTGCGCTCTGCAACACGCTGTTCCAGTTCGGCGTTCAAGCGTCGGATTTCCTCCTCCGCCTGCTTCCGCTCCGTAATGTCCATGAGCATAGCCTGCATTGATATAGAGCCATCGGTGTGAAGAATGGGTGAGTTGACTACGTGATACCAGCGGTTGTCTTTGGGACTCAGCACTTCCCACAGTACTGTTTCACCTTTGAAAACCTGATCATTGATGCACCACGGGCAAACAGACTCAAGACCAAACAAAACTTTGTAACACAGGTCACCTACAGCATCGCGTCCATGACGCTCGACGGCCCGTTGACTCATAAACTCCACATGGTAATCCTGTGAACAGATGTATATAAGACCGTAAAAGCCTTCTACAATAGCCCGGCAGCGTTCTTCACTTTCCTGTAACGAGGCTTGACGTGCTTTAAGCGAACTGCTCATATTCTGAAAATCGGTTGCGAGCCTGTTAAGTTCGGCAAAAGCGGTCGGAATAGAAGCCAGGGCAGTACCCCGACTAAAATCTCCATTCGCTAGCGCACCAGTTACTTGGCTAAGTTGCACTACCGGAGTGACCACGTGCTTCTGGAGTTGTCCACGAAGACTCAATACCAGAGTCAGCCAGATACCTAACGAAGCCAGGAGCGCCAGCACCAACGTCAACACATACGGGGTCAATGATACGGATAATGGGATTTGATCTACCACCACCCATCCGGCCCTTTCTGATCTTGCGGTACTGCCCAGTACACTTGTCCTGCCGTATTCGTAAACAAGCGTAGCTTCCCCCTTAAGTCCCTGCTTGAATATCTCCAGATGACTAAGGTTGACCTGCTGCATGACCAGTTCAGGAGAGGGATGGACCAACAGCATTCCAGATTGGTCCATAATAAAGACAGAATCCTTCCGTGTTTCCCCAATTCCGCTTGTAATCTCCTGTTGAAGCGATTTCAGGTTCAGTTCGCCAACAACTGCACCACCCCGGGAAAGCGGCATAATCAGGTATACCGTCGGCGCTCCTGTACTGAATGACATAAACGGGCGGGAAATGCCAAGTCTGTTTTTCCATTCGAGATGTTGTCCTATCTGTTGGAAATACGGCATAGATGACATGTCCAGACCCGTCAAACCCTGGCCGGAAGGTGCGGCGAGCTTGATTCTATTCTTTATGTCCAGATTGTAGATGGTGTCGAAGTAGACATAGGCTCTCCAGGTGCTCTGCATAAAAACGAGCAGTTCCTCAGGTGTCGAGACCTCGGCAGTCCGAGCCACAGCATCCAGTATCCGACCTGCCTGATCCAGATATAGATCGACCATTCGTGCGCTTGATTGTGCCACCTGATGTTGCTGGGTTTCGATATTCCGCTTCCCCAGATAGCCTGCGCCGAAAAAAATTGCCATCCCCAGAATCATCAATGGCAGGAACAGACGCTTTCCAATCAGGCGCAACAAAACCTGGTTGAGAGTTGGCATTTTCGGGGCTTGAGCGCTCATATGCACCTAAGGAGTGTAGGTCTTACTAGTGACAAACTTACCGTCACGAATAGCGCCTAGATAGAAGGGACGCAAAACATCGCCGTTTTTATCAAAGGAAAATGTATCGACCAGCCCCTGGAAATCGTGGATCTCCAACAATGCCTCCCGCAAGCCCTCCGCTTTGCCGCCGGTCTTTTTCAGGGCGGCTGCCAGGACCATGACTGTTTCATATCCAAACGCCGCACCGAAAGAGGGTGCGCGGCCGAACCTAGTCTCAAATCGCTTCTTAAAATCAAGGTAATTCGGCGATTGGGGATCTATTGCATAGGATTGTTCGATTTCCAGACCTTCAACTGCCCGCCCTCCGTTATTAACCAGAATGTCCGTCTGCGCCCAGCCGGATGTAAAGAGGGGAACCCGCCAGCCGATCAGGCGGGTCCGTTGGGCGATAATGGCCGTATCGAAATCCGAGGCTATGATCACCAGGCCCTCCGCCCCTGTCGCCCGAAGCTTAGACATCAGCAAGGAAAAATCAGGCTTCGCGGACGACGAATATCCCTGTTCGGCAACCACTTTGCCACCCAAGGATTGAAATTTATTGGAAAAGGCCACAGCGAAGGACTTTGTGTAGGCAGCGTTGTCGGTATCGTAGATAATGGCTATTCTGCTCAGCCCACGACTTTTAAAAATGTGTTGAGCAAAATACTGTGTCCTTGGCAGGCTTGTCATGAAGACTCGGAAAAAGTATTTACTTACGCCGCTTAATTGCGGGGCTGAGGTGGTCGGGCTTATCATCACCATATGAGCAGCATCAATAACAGGCAGAGCCGCCTCAGTCTCCTTGCTTGTCGCATGGCCGATAATCGCAACGACGCCGGCATTGATCAGCTCGTGGTCAGCAATTTTGGCGCCGTCTGGTGTACCGAGGTCATCGCGAATAATTAATTCGATTTGCCGGCCGACAACGCCACCAGATGCGTTGACCGCATCAACGGCGAGCTGTACGGCATTGCGCTCTTGAACGCCCAGTTCAGCCTGTTTGCCGCTCAATTCCGCTACAAAGCCCACCCGGATCGGCTCTTTTTTTATACAACCCGCAAAACTGAAGCTCAATGCACCAATGAACAAAATCATCATGAGCAGAAACCATAGTGAACTGCTTGTTGGTCTATGTCCGTTCATGCTTTCAATCTCCTTCTGAATTCAGATTAGAATAAAAAAATCGTCTTTTTCTTTGGTTTCGGGATTTTTTCTATCTGCTGTATTGTTTGGCCAACATCGAAATGAAAATCCGAAAATCACGCCTATGACCTATCTATTGATAATAATTGATAATAACTTTGTTTTTTGGTGAAATAGTATAAGAGAGAATTTTCTTCTATGTCAAGATGATTTTTCCACAAAATATGGCAGGAATTACGGTCGATTTGCAAAAAAATTACCTTTGACAGTTTCCTGAGGATTAATGAAATTGCACGTTAAATGTTTTTCATCAACGGTGCCGGTCAATTTCATACAATGAAATTTATGGTAGTTTTGGCAGATCTTTCAACAACATATATCTGAAAATGTATATGGGAATGGGGAATATTTAAATATTTAATATCGGAAGGATTATTGGGTGAAACGTTAGATATCTCAAAATCACCGAATGTGTTGTTAAAGGAATACGGGCATATTTTTCCTTGAGGAATAATTAAACTCTAAAACCGGAGTCTTTCATCCCGAATTTAATAAATTAATGCGATTAACAACTATTCGCATTAGTATTGTATGCCGTGTAAAACGTATGACTAGTCGGTTAAAGTCCGACCGTGGGAGTTCGGCGGTTCGCCCACGTAGCTTGAGAGAGGTGTTAAGGGTAACCTGAAGCACTAAGTTCTCTGACAAAGGCTCCTTAGGGGAGTCGAGCAAAC
>DASPQI010000315.1:0-7332 GCA_035625045.1 Syntrophales bacterium
ATGGCCGCTTATATATGGATAGCGATTCATCATTATGAACGCAGTCTTCCCTTCAAAAAGGACAAGATCGTTGCATCTGATTGAGTCCTTGCAAAAGATGCAGCCTTCCGGTCTTTTACTCTTTATATATGTCATCCTCCAGGGTGCGTATATTTTTTCCATATAACCAAACCTACAACTCATTCAGTTCGATGATTGTGCCCTTGATTTTTTCTTTTATCTCGAGAATGCCGACTGTATTGCGAGTCGCAAATCGTTTATCTGTTGCTGATCCGGGATTGAAAAATAGCACACCATTCCTTACTTCATTGGTTGCCTTGTGCGTATGACCGTAAACAAGACAGTCCACACGTCCTATTTCTTTCAAAATCTTCTTTTCAATACCGAAAGGCATACCCCAGCCATGGATAAGCCCCACTTTATAATTATTGATGTTTAAAATCATCCGGTCAGGAAGAATATTTCTGACTGTTATTGGATCCATATTACCACATACGGCCTTAACATCTTTCCCTGTAAATGCATCGAGAACGCTGATATCAACCAGATCCCCTGCATGCAAAATCAAATCAACGTCACAAAAATAATCATGCAGGAGACGTGTGAGACGGTCATCGCAACAGGTGAGATGGGTATCCGAAATTACCCCAATTTTCAATTCTTTCTCTCCTTATCACACTGAGAGAGAATTATATATATACAACATAAAAAGACAAGCATTATTTGTTTGTCCGATAATATTCTCAGATTTTTGCTCCGAAAATCGGCAATTCTTGCCTTGAATATCAGGATTGTGTTTTGCTTAACTTAAAACGTACGAATATTCAGTGGGTTGAAAGTTGGTCATTTTGTTTTGCCAAGGTAAAGGATGTTTCTCACGATAAACATGGTCAATGAATATGGCGATATTTGGACATGGTGGCACCAGATGCAGATAGAAAGCTTGGACTATAGTATACTTGCTTTTGCCTAGTATAATACTAATAATTTTCTAGTATTGTATTTATTATTACATCATGTAAATAAAACAACGCCTCAAGGATAATTAAGAAGGATAAAATGCTATATCCGAATAAGTGAGAAAAAAGCTTCGAGAGAGCTGGTAAGGATGATGTGATTGTAGAACGACAACTTAAATTAGAGAATGAAAGAATAAAAAAACCGGATTATAAGTAATCTTATAAACCCCACAAAATGAGTCATTACCGACAGAATCATATAATTTTTCAAATATCATTTCCTAACATTAGACAATCACGTGCTATAAAGTCGAAAAGTGGCTCTTATACGACTGCAACGTTGTTTTCATTCTTAAACTCTTTTCAGTATCTCAACCAAAAATGAAGAAGAAAAAGATCCTTATCGTCAATTGTCATTTTGACGAGCTTCGCATCCCCTTTTGCCGAAAAACAAAAATTCCTCAGACTATGACGCCTGCGTTTTTAGCAGGTGTCTTTTCGGCCGATCTTTGTGACATTAAACTTCATGATGAGGTATACAGTGGTCCCCTGGAATCTGAGGCACTGCTGTCGTGGCCGGATATGCTGGTTTTGACGGGCCTTAACACTGCTTTTGACAGGATGCTGCACCTAACTGCCTATGTGCGCACCAAGAAAAAAAATGTCATTGTTGTAGCAGGTGGACCAGCCATTCGTGCGCTCTTTAACTACTCAAAAAATTTTTTTGATTACTCTTGCCCGGGCGATATCGAGCAGTTGAAGGAAGTTATCGAAGAATCTTTTGGAAAAGACTACGTTTCAAAAAATTTATTGGAACAGGGCTGGGCTATTCCCCGTTACGATCTTTCTTATTGGATGGGAAATCCAGGATATGTCGAAACAAGCAGGAATTGCCACTGCCATTGCAGTTTCTGTTCTCTAACTGCCGAGGGTGTAAAATATCAGCCATACAACCTTAAGTATTTGCGCCAACAGTTCATAGCCTTGGGAAAAAGATGGGTAGTTATTTTCCTCGACAATAATTTTGGAGGTGCAGACAAACAATTTCTTCAGGAGCGATTTGACCTCATAAATGAATTTCATAAGAAAAAACATTTCTCGCGGTGGGTTGCCATGGTTTCCAGTGATTTTTTTCTTGATGAAAAAAACATCCATCTTGCAAGCTCTTCCGGCTGTTTATCACTTTTTTGCGGGATTGAATCTTTTGATAAACAGGTACTTGTAAACTTCAAAAAATATCAGAATATACTTATTCCCCAGGTAG
The DNA here is from genome assembly GCA_035625045.1 of Syntrophales bacterium. Taxonomy (GTDB): domain Bacteria; phylum Desulfobacterota; class Syntrophia; order Syntrophales; family UBA2185; genus DATKLL01. The sequence goes on from DASPQI010000315.1 coordinate 2,224, forward strand.
AAATCATTCGTAAATGTCTGAACGCAGGTATCACATTTTACTACGGCCTTGTCTTCGATGTTGCGACCCGCACCATCGCTGATCTCAGAGAAGAACTGGATTTCATTATTGGCAATCCGCAAATCACATTGCCTACTTTCATTTCCCTGGCGATCCCCCTTTTAAAGACGCCTTTCTTTTACGAGTGCCTGAAAAAAAAATTGTTCCTCCCCAATATCAAACTGCGCGACCTTGATGGTACAACTATAACTTTGAAACCTCTTGACCCTATGGATGAGGTTGTTCAATTCGTTCGTGACATTCAAAATCTCTCCGGCTACAGAAAAAAAGTTATTAGTCACGGAACAAATTTTTTTCGCCTGTACAGGAAGTCTCTTACCTTTTGGAATATGGCATTAGCCTTCCATACAGTGCTACTTTTATGTACCCCTAGACTATCGACAACAGGTTCAACGGCTCGCGTCAGCCTTCACAAAAATTCAAAAAACCACGCAAGGACTTTTATTGGTTCAACGGAACCTCTAGATTCAGTATATATACCGGCATTTTCAGTCGATTCAAAATTTAAAAACTACTTTAAGCCGACCATGCTTACAGATAGCAATGGAAATTTATCGGAATATCTTCATGAGGATTTAATGCAAAATGCGTAATGAAGCATTTGTTGGCTTAACTCTGAATAAACGACGCCTTACCGGACGCACTCATCACCAGCCAACTGATATGGTATTCTAGAACCAGAATGGACTTGTAAATTATCGGAATATTATGATATAAAATTATTACACATTATTCAGGATGCGTTACCTAAAAATAACATTACCAATTCCCTCAGAAGCCTTTAAGCAAATTTGCTTGTATAATAACGATATACTAAGAAATCTTTTCATAATGTTTCGAAATCCATTGATAAATAGCTTTATCTAATGCCAAAATCCGGCGATAAGGCTTAACTGCTTAACCACGCGTCTTATGCCTACGATATTGGAATAAATAAACGGGCTTGAAAATCTCCCTTAAGAAAGACATTTTGTGAAGGGATCATAGAGTCAAAAAGTTGAAAACATGATCAACATTTCTGGCTATCAGATATCTGAACAGTTATTCGAGAGCAGCAGTTCCATTATTTACCGCGGTCTACGGACAAAAGATGGTCTTCCCGTCATACTCAAGTGTTTAAATAAGGAACATCTCGACCCGACAGTAATGGCAAATTTCAGACGGGAATATGAAACAGTCGCCAGCATGGAAGGAGAAGGAATTATTCGCTCATATGGCTTGGAAAAGCAGGGAAAACTGTTGGTGATAGTTTTTGAGGACATCGGCGGCGTTTCTATAGATAGACTACTCTCATCACGCAGATTAAGTCTGACGGAAGCTATATCCCTTGCAATGCGAATAGCAGATATCCTTGGGCTTATCCACGAACAAAATATAGTACACATGGATATCAATCCTTCAAATATTATTTTCAACCCTAATAACGGCCATATCAGGATTATCGATTTTGGACTTTCCACAAGATTATCCAATGAAAAGCCGGAAGTCCGCAAGCTACGTTTCATGAAAGGAACATCAGCATATATTTCACCGGAACAGACTGGGCGAATGAATCGATCGGTGGATTATCGCACAGACATGTACTCTCTTGGTGTTACCTTATATGAAATGTTTACAGGTTCTCTACCTTTTTCATCAGATGATCCGATGGAACTTGTTCACTCCCATATTGCCAAACAGCCGAGAGAGCCGCATCTGGTAAATTCCCTGATACCGTCTGCACTCTCTCTCATCGTTATGAAGCTGATGGCGAAAAACGCGGAAGACCGCTACCAGAGTACATTTGGACTGAAAGTTGATCTCATGAGATGTCTGGAGCAGCTCAATGCAACAGGGACAATAGAGCCATTCGACATCGGGCGGAGAGATTATCCCAGTTTTCAGATTCCCCAAAGACTTTATGGACGTGAAGAAGAAAGTTTGACACTGCTGAGTGCATTTGATGCCGTTTGCGAGGGTAAGACGGTGTTGCTGTTTGTTTCAGGTTATTCGGGAATCGGGAAAACGGTTCTCGTTAATGAAGTCCATAAACCGATTATCAGGCAGAGGGGTTACTTCATCTCCGGTAAATTTGACCAGTTTCAGCGCGATATACCCTATGCCCCCATCACAAAGGCATTTGGAGAATTAGTGGAGCAGCTGTTGATGGAGGGTGAAGGAGAACTGACTGCTTGGAAAACCAGTTTGTTGGAGGCGCTTGGCACAAACAGCCAGCTTATAGTGGAGCTGATTCCCACTCTTGAGTTAATCATTGGTAAACAGCCTCCAGTACAAGAATTACCATATTCTGAGACCCAGAATCGTTTTAATCTAGTATTCCAGAACTTCATTAATACTATTGCCACAAAAGATCATCCTCTTGTCTTATTTCTTGACGATCTGCAATGGGCGGATATCGCAACGCTGAAATTAATTAAAATGATTATGACGGATTCGGATGTCCGGCATATGCTTATCTTAGGTGCTTATAGGGATAATGATGTTGACAATTTGCATCCACTTGCAGTCACAACAGACGAGATCAGAAAAAAAGGGGCAATAGTCAAACATATTATTTTAACACCTCTTAATATATTTCATATTCAGCAACTTATCATGGATACACTTAATTGCGTCATTGATAGGGTGAAAGAACTTGCCCTTCTTGTTTATAGGAAGACAAACGGCAATCCATTCTTTATAAATGAATTTCTAAAAAAGCTTTACAATGATGGCGCATTTAAATTCGACCATACTCGAGGTACATGGGACTGGGATATAGAAAACATCAGGCAGATGGATATAACTGACAACGTTGCGGAGTTAATGACAGAAAAGATCATCCGCCTTCCTCTTCATATTCAATGCACACTCATGCTGGCTTCCTGTTTTGGAACCCATTTCAATCTGAGTAATCTGGCTATTTTAAATCAACGAAAACCGTCAGAGACTATACATGATCTATGGGTAGCTATTAATGAAGACCTGATCATACCAATTGGCGATAATTATCAATATATGATACCAGATACAGCTGTTCATGATTATTACGATGACATTGCAAAACAGGTTGAGTTCAAATTCCTGCACGACCGTGTACATCAGGCAACCCATTCCCTGCTCACGGAAACACAAATAAAACGGACCCATTTGCGAATCGGCCGGATGTTGCTTAATCGTGCAAAAGAAGGCCCGGAAGATAATATCTTCGATTATATCAATCACCTCAACATAGGCCGGGAGTTTATAGATTCTGAAAAAGATAGAAAAGAGCTTGCTGGTTTAAACCTTATTGCCGGCAAGAAAGCCAGGGCTTCAGTCGCGTATGAAACGGCATTAAGATACTTAAATATCGGGGACGAGCTTCTTCCTTCTGACAGTTGGATAAGCGATTATGAACTTACATTATCTCTTGTTATGGAAAAAGCGGAGTGCGAATATCTAAATGGCAATTTTTCAGATGCAGAAGCGCAGTTCGAAATAATCTTAGGCAATGTTAAAACAGACATAGAAAAAGTCAGGGTCTATAACGTTAAAGTGATTTTGTATCAGACTCTTGGCAAGTATCGGGAGGCTTTTGAGATTGGAGCAGAAGCAATCGGTTTGATGGGAATGAAACTTCACAAATCGCCAGGGAAGATCCATATTCTGCTGGAATTTCTAAAGGCAAGACTCCAGTATAATCGGATAGAGGATTTGACCCGATTACCGGAAATGAAAGATGAAAAGAGCATAGCCATCCTGGAGACGATTTATATCATGGGGCCAATAACGGCATTTATCAGCCGCGATTTAATTATTTATTGCACTTTAAAAATATTGAATCTCTGTTTAAAGCGTGGTCAGTCCCCTCTTATGGCATTCGCCTTTGCCACTTATGGTATGGCCCTTACATCAGGATTGAATGCTTTCCGCTCAGGTTTTGAATCAGGAAAAATAGCACTGAAGCTTGCTAATATGACAAATGATAAAAATCTTATATGCAAAATCAATTTTATGTTTGCACGGTTTATGAACCATTGGCGGAGACATGCCAGGACAAATCTTGATTTTCTCAACATAGCTTACCAATCGGCAATAGAAACGGGGGATTTCGTTTTCGCCGCATTTTCCGCTATACATCTTATCGTGACACCTCTAGTTGTTGGAGAGAATCTAGATAATTTGACGCTTGAGGCAGAGAAGTACCTGAGTTTTGTTAAGCGAATCAGATATGAAGACAGTGAGCCATTTTTTGTTCTATCCATTCAAATGGCATCCTGCTTGAGAGGATTGACAAAGGGACCTACATCCTTCAGCAATGAGAGCTTTAATGAGGAGGAATACAGAACGCGTCTCTCTTCTAAATTTAAAATGCCGTTTGCTCATGCGTGGTATTACATTCTCAAGATGCAGGTGCATTATCTTCTGGGGAGCTACGCCGAAGCTTTCAAAGCGGCTCAACAGACAGAAAAGATCCTGGAAGAGCTGCAGGGAAATCTTGCCGTCGCAGAGCATTATTTCTACTATTCGCTGACGCTGGCAGCTCTTTATCCCAATGGGTCCATGCAGGACAAAAAACAATATTGGAAAATTCTTAAGAAAAATCAGAAAAAGTTCAAAAAATGGTCGGATAATTGCCCAGAGAATTTTCTTCATAAATATTTACTGATAAGCGCTGAAATGAATCAAATTTCAGGATTAGATAAGAATACATCCGCACTATATGATCAAGCAATTAAATCAGCAGGGGAAAATGGATACATCCAGAATGAAGCCATAGCCAATGAATGTGCGGCAAAGTATTACTTAAAAAGGGAGATGGAAAAAATCGCCACATTGTATATGAAAGAGGCCCGCTACGGATATATCGTATGGGGAGCAACGGCCAAAGTGAAGGATTTGGACAGTTGTTACAATGAGCTGCTCTCTCAACGATCTGCCGCCTTTGGCGCTGACAGTAAATTAGATGCAATGACAACCGATAGTCATAAAGTAGCTGAGCTTGATATGTCCTCGATGGTAAAGGCGACCCAGGTGATTTCCGGCGAGATCGTCATGGAGAGTTTAATATCACGCTTAATGAAAATC
>DASPQI010000316.1:0-3178 GCA_035625045.1 Syntrophales bacterium
TGGCCATTTTTTCGGCGATGCTCATATTAGGGGGAATGGCCTTGAATCAAGGGTTGAAGCAATATCAAGGACTTATTGAAAAAGGGCTCTGTTTCTGGGATTACGCAAAGAAAATCTGGACAGATAAAAGTTTTAACTCAATCATTGATTACTATGTGAATACGAGTACACAGGGCTGGTTTCCCTATTTCAGAGGAAATCAGGACGGGATTTCATTTGTGACACTGGCACCTTTTGCCGAGGATCTCCCCGTTGTCGTCTGGATAAGAAAAGAAATGATGGAAGATGGAAAAATAAAGCTGGTTTATTATGAACTGCCCGTTTATGCCAAATCTTACCAAAAACTCGAGGAAGACTTTGCATCGGGTGCTTATCGGAAAGGTCGGTCCGTCGAAATCCTCGAAGGTGCTGACAGGATTCAATTTGAATTTTACGGTTATGATGTTCGAGATGAAAAGCATAAGTGGCGAAATATATTCGAGGGAGCTGAGACCAAACAACTACCACTGTTGGTTCGAATTGACTACATGCGAGGTGGTGAAAATAGAATGTTCATGTATGCAATTCACGTAAATTCTCAAATGAAGAGAAGCTATAATTACCTATATGGGCAATGAACGCGGATCTGTAACAATTCTTATTGCACTTCTGGCAACAGTGATTCTTGCCATTGGCCTGGGATTCATCTGGCTGGTCAAAGAGCATATCAGGACCTCCGAAGGCCTCAGGGATAAGGCCGAGGCCATCATCAAAACCCGTTCAGCCTATGACACCCTCATCTATATCATACTTACCGGGCAACTGACAGAGAATAGAATCGTGGTCGATCAGAGTGGCATTACTGATCTTAAATTTATACCCCTTAACGGATCGGAAGTAATGATTTCTGAAGGAGTCTTTGTCAGGGCACAGGACAGCAACGGGCGCCTTTCTGTTACAACGCTCAGCCAGGAGGCACTGCGAAGGCTTGTCACTAATGAAACAGACAGCATGAGAGCCGCTTTATTCATGGATAGCTTTCTGGACTGGATCGAACGGGGTGATATGGCCCGGTTAAATGGGGCCAAGGCGCCGTACTATAGAAGCCAGGGGTTTCCCTATACGCCCCGGAATTATGATCTTCAATACTTGGAGGAACTGTCATTGATACGGGATGTCGACACGGACCTTTATAAACGGCTTTCCCCTTCTCTGACGATCATGCCTAATACAGGCTTCAATCCAAATACGGCAAGCGATTCCGTATTGAAGGCATTTCTGAATGTCGACGACAGTAAGGCGGCAAAGATTAAGGAGTATGTCGCAAAAAAGACAATAAAAACAATGCCGGAACTTGTCGCATTGACGGGTAAAATGCTTTACTTACAAGAGCAGAAAGGGTGGTTTGTGCCGTCATCATATTTGGATGTTATCGTTCGCACTGGTAGCCCAAGGAGCCTTTATAAAATCAGTACAGGTCTGACAATGCATCCCGGTATTTTCTATCCATATTTCATACACTACTGGCATGAGGAATAGTCTGGTGGCTAAATGGCAAGCCGCATATTGGGGAGAAAAAGGCGTGGATATTTACCAGATGGTCGGGGAGAAGAACGCTCATCTGCTTTACTCAGGTTTGCTGGATCAGCTTAAGCTCATAAAAGGGGGGATGCAGCGGCGGATTCTTATCATAGGGAAAAGCAATTTTATCCGCTTAAGGAAGCGTTATCCTCCGGTAAAGATGGATAAGATCCTCCGTGCATTGGAAATGGAAGCCCCATCCCTTTTTCCAATAACTAATTGCTCTTTTCACTGCAGAATTGTAGAGACTTATACTACACATGTCATACTGGATATATGGGCATGGGAACGGGAGCCTCTTGAGCGTTTGAGGGCATCTTTTGCTTTTCGGTACGTTATCCCCGAAGATCTTACTTTTCTATCTTCACCATCCGGTATTTACATTTACCCGTCGGGATCAATGATCCATGTCATTGCCTGTGGAGAGGAACGATTCATAGATTCAGCTTCATACCCAGCCGCTGATTTCTCGAAAGTGGATTTGGAGCGGTTCATAACAGGCCTGGCTGATCGTGTTTCCTTAATAAAGGAAATCAGGCTCTATGGTAAAGACTCAGTAGATGTGGCACCTCCCCTCATGCCCCATGTGAAGAGGCTTCAGAGGATTGATTATCCGCCGTTTCTGGAAGAGGTTGATGGGATTTCTAAAAAATCCTTCCGCTTAAAAACGGAAATATCGCCTCTATTCCTCAATAGAACAAGGCTGCTTCGCTTTGCCCTCTATACTGTTCTTGCTTATGGTTTGATGCTTTTTTTGACTATAAAACATTATGACAAAGCCCTGATGGATTTGAAAAATAACTCCATGTTGATTGAGAAGGAGATAAATCTCCTGGAAAATGGCGGTACGTCGCGGGAATACTCGGAAACGATAAAGGATTTCGAGGCAAGAATGAAAGAAACTATTTCGCCAGTGAAGGTCCTTGATGTTCTGGCAGCCGAGCTTCCTGAGGAAAGCTATTTGAAAAGTCTGGTTCTCAGTAACGGTATAGTGGAGGTGACAGTATCAGCCCGTGACCCCCTTTTGGTCATTAAGCAACTTGGCAGCAGTGAACGGATCGGCAAGGTAAGCCTTAAGGGATCGCCGATGAAAGAAACATCTACGGGGATATACAACTGTGTCTTATTGTTGGAGATAAAGCCATGAGTGGATTATTCGCGAAGGGCAGTAGTACTTGGGTGAAGACCATCGGCGTGTATATCATCCTCATCCTTGCTCTGCTGCGGTTCCTCATTTACCCTCTTCATGCGGCAGTAAAGGATAGACGTGAAGCCTTTGCTGATCAGCAAGACACTTGCTTGCTGAAATCCCGGCTTCTCCAACAGGCACGGCAGTCACGAGACTCAGGGACTGTGCAAGACCTTGATAAGGTGCGTACCGCCCTGTATCCACGTGAGACCCGTGCATCTGAAATACAGGCAGACATTCTGGCGACTGTCTCTAAATATGCGGAAGAAAAGGGTCTAACCATTTTGGGATTTGAAATGCCGGAATTGATCACAGGCAAAAAAATCAGCGAAATACCCGTTATGCTCAAAGTTACAGGTAGCGCCAAATCTTTTGTCAAGTTGTTAAAAAGCATACAGGAAAATAAAAAGGCCCTTGCGGTTAAGGCTA
>DASPQI010000317.1:0-10297 GCA_035625045.1 Syntrophales bacterium
AAAGGACAAAACAGTCTTGGTATCGTAGCCGTTAAAGGTCGCGAGGTTGATGAAGACGACGTACAGAGGGCGATCGAAGCATCAAAAGCTATTGCGATTCCCCTGGACAGAGAAATCCTGCACACCCTACCACAGAATTTCGTGGTTGATGACCAGAACGGTATCAGGGACCCTATCGGGATGTCCGGAGTCCGCCTTGAGGCTAAGGTGCATATCGTGACCGGTTCCGTCGCGTCCGTACAGAACATCGTGAAATCCGTCAACCGCGTCGGCTTAGAAATAGAAGATATTGTCCTTGAACAGCTCGCATCGAGTGAAGCGGTGCTCAGTACCGACGAAAAGGATCTAGGGGTGGTCCTTCTGGACATTGGCGGCGGAACTACGGATATCGCGGTTTTTTCTGATGGAAGTATTAGGCATACCGCTGTACTGCCGGTGGGAGGCAATTACATCACAAGCGATATTGCAACCGGATTGAGAACGCCTCTTACAGAAGCGGAAAAAATAAAAATAAAGTACGGGTGTTCGTTTACTCCCATGATACCGAAGGATGAGATCATAGAAGTTCCCAGTGTGGGCGGTCGAGAACCGAGAGAAGTTACCCGCCAGATTCTAGGTAGAATCATCGAGCCCAGGACCGAGGAAATCCTGAACTTGGCCTACAAGGAAGTCATCAAATCGGGTTATGAAGACATCCTTGCCGCCGGCGTTGTTTTAACGGGCGGAACATCAATCATGGAAGGAATCACAGAGTTGGCGGAACATGTTTTTAATATGCCTGTAAGAAGGGGCTGTCCGACAGGGGTAGGAGGACTGACGGATGTGGTGAACTCCCCCATGTACGCAACAGGTGTTGGGCTTGTTCTTTATGGAAGCAAAACTTTATCCAAAGATGCCCTAAGAGAATCTGAAGCGAACATATTCAAAAAGATGATGCATAAAATGAAAAAATGGTTTTTAGAATTCTTTTAAAGAGGAGGTAAGGTCATGTTTCAATTAGTGGAGCCGGATACCGTGAATTCGGCGAAGATTAAGGTAATCGGCATTGGCGGCGCGGGAGGCAACGCCGTAAACACGATGATTGCATGCAACCTTAAAGGTGTCGATTTCATCGCGGCGAATACGGACGCCCAAGCCTTAGGCGCATCAACTTCGCCCATCAAGATTCAAATCGGTACGGAGGTTACCAAGGGATTAGGAGCCGGTTCGGATCCTGAAGTGGGAAGGAAGTCGGCCATAGAAACAAAAGATCTCTTAAGAGCGACCCTTGAGAAAGCGGATATGGTCTTCATCACCGCCGGCCTAGGCGGCGGCACGGGCACCGGCGGCGCACCCATAGTTGCAGAAATCGCCAAGGAACTGGGTATTCTAACCGTTGCCGTTGTCACAAAACCATTCCTCTTTGAAGGTAAAAAAAGGAATACGCAGGCGGAGGAAGGCATCGTGGAGTTGAGAAAGATTGTGGATACCCTCATTGTTGTTCCCAATCAAAGACTCCTCAGCCTGGGAGGGAAAAACCTTTCCCTTCTTGAAGCTTTCAAGAAGGCGGATGATATCTTATATCATGCCGTAAAAGGAATCTCCGATCTCATCATGATCCCCGGCCTGATCAACCTCGACTTCGCCGATGTAAAAACCATTATGTCCGAAATGGGCATGGCGCTTATGGGAACTGGAATGGCCAAAGGTGACAACAGGGCGGTGGAAGCCGCCCAGAGGGCAATATCTTCTCCGCTTCTGGAGGACAATACCATCCAGGGTGCACATGGTATCCTTCTGAACATAACAGGAGGTCCCGACATGACGCTTTTTGAGATCAACGAGGCGTCATCTTTGATCCAGTCGGAAGCACATGAAGAGGCAAATATAATCTTCGGGACTGTCGTGGATGAGAACATGGTGGATGAAATTCGTATCACTGTCATAGCGACAGGCTTCGAGGAGCAAAAGCATAAGCCGGTTATGAAAAATGTCTCGCGCATGGGTTCTCATAAGAAAGATGATCTTTCCATGCCGGCCTATCTGAGGCATGAAAAACCGATTGAGAATACCACCGTAGTGAAGATGGGAATAGTCGATGATATAGATCATCTCGATCTTGAGATACCGACCTTCCTTAGAAGACAAGCGGATTGAAAGTGGAGATAAGAGATACGAAATTCTAAACCCAAAATGCTAAACAACATCAAAACCCGAATGAATGAGATATTTAGAATTTCGCTATTTGAATTTGTTTAGGATTTAGAGATTAGGATTTAGGATTTGCTGTCTTATGTCCTGGAAACTTAAAAAAAAATACAGTGATCTCTTAGCTAATGAAAAAGGATATCAGAAGAAGATCTGGGGAGATTTACTGACAGTTTGTCTCGCATATCCGAATTATTATCGGACCGGGATGTCCAACCTTGGGTTGCATACCATTTATTCTCTGATAAATCGTCAACCATCGTTCCTTTGCGAAAGGGCTTTTCTTCCTGAACCAAAAGATGAGCCTACATTCACCGAGGGATCAGTACCGCTGTTCAGTCTGGAGTCGCAAAAGCCCCTCGCCGAATTTGACATCATCGCTTTCTCAATCCCGTTTGAAAACGACTACCTCAACACTTTGAAAATGTTAGCCATGGGGGGGATTACACTCTCTGCCAGAGAGAGAAAGGAAACGGAACCGTTAATCATCAGCGGCGGTGTTTCAGTAACTCTGAATCCGGAGCCGTTGGCGGATTTTTTTGATCTTTTTTTACTCGGTGAAGGGGAGGAAGTTTTGCCGGAATTTCTTACTCTCTTCGAGGATTCCCGCCGACTCGGCTTCAGCAGGAGCGAATTCCTCTCTCGCACTCAAAAAGAGACCGAGGGGGCTTATGTTCCAAAATATTATAAAGTAAATTATAAGGCAAACCATCTCATAGAAAATATTGAGCCAGTAGATGCCGCATTTCCCGAAAAGATAAAGACAAGACGTATCTCAGATATCAATGCCTTCACGACCGATCAATGTATAAGCGCCCCCATAGCGGAATTTAAGGATATATTTTTAACTGAAACAAGCCGTGGCTGTCAGCGCGGATGCCGCTTTTGCGCGGCCGGATTCCTGTATCGACCCGCAAGATTCAGAAGCTTAACAGTGCTTGAGCCATCATTTAGCAAGGGAATAAAAGAGCAAAAAAAGATCGGACTCCTCGGAACGGCGGTTTCGGATCATCCGGACATGAATTCCCTCTGTCGCTACCTTATTAATCATAAGGGCGGTGTCACTGTCAGTTCATTCAGGCTGGATCGGCTTGACGACGAATTGGTTTCCATGCTTAAGGAATCAGGCATCGAGACTTTGTCACTGGCCCCAGAGGCGGGCAGCCAGCACTTAAGAGACATCATCCACAAAGGTATAACGGATGAACACATCATGAACGCCGTCAGACTGCTCATCGAACATGGAATCGCTAATATTAGGCTTTATTTTATGGTCGGTCTACCGACCGAGACAGAGGAAGATATCGATGCCATCATCAACCTCATCAAAAAGATAAAGCACCACGCCATGAAAATATCAGTTGGAAAAAAAAGATTCAAACGAATCACCCTCAGCATCAATCAGTTTATCCCAAAACCAGTTACACCTTTTCAGTGGCATCCCCTGGAAGAAGTTAATATAGTGAGAAAAAAACTGAGAAAGATTGTCGCTGCCATGCGTAAGGAGTCGTCTGTAAAGGTTATACACGATCTGCCGAAATGGAATTATATACAGGCGCTGCTTTCCCTCGGTGACAGGAAGGTCAGCAATATTCTCCTTTCAGCCCACAAGAACAACGGCAACTGGCCGAAGGCTTTTAAGGAGGTAAACGTAAATCCGGACTTTTACGTCTATCGTTACAAGAGCACATATGAAATTTTGCCGTGGGACTTTATCGACCATGGAATCAGCAAACAGTATCTCATCGCTGAGTACAAGAAGGCTATGAAAGGCGGTGTGCGCTAATAAAGATGACAAATGAAAAATTTGATTTCTTCTTGGGGAATGGTATTAATAGCATGATAAAATATAATTGAAGCTCTCCGCAGCAAGCTACTGGAAATGCGCTCGCTGCCGGATTCATAACTTCTGTTTACGGTGACTGTATTTTAAGAGTTGCTCCATGAAAAAGATATTTTTATACATTTTTTGCATCGTCTGTTTTTTTTGCACATCACCATCCGTTGCGGATGTTAAGCCTACAGGCTGGGTGGACAAAGGTGTCGCACTAGTAATGGAGGGCAAATACAATGAAGCAATAAAGGCCTTCGATAAAGCTATCGAGCTAAATCCCAGAGACTCAATAGCATATAATAACAGAGGGGCCGCTTATGGACAAATAGGAAACTATAAGCAGCAGATCGAGGACTCCAATAAGGCCATTGAATTGAGTCCTGAAGATGCCGTGGCCTATAACAATCGCGGGGTTGCTCACGGAGAGCTGGGCAACTATGAACAGGAAATTGAAGACTGCAGTAAGGCTATAGAACTCAACCCCAATCTGGCAGTTGCTTATTACCATAGAAGCATGGCCTATTACAAATTGGGCAACCGCAAGCAAGCCGCGAAGGATAAAAACAAGGCATATGCCTTAAATCCAAAAAGATCATGGGGTAAGGTTGAGATAATCTCGTCCGAATCAATTGCACCAACAGTGAGTAAAAACAAAATTAAAGTGATCGGTAATCGGGATAGTAAGCGTTATCATCTTCCTGGAATGAAATACTACGATAAAGTTAAGGCCTATCACCGCGTCGTATTTAACTCGGAAAAAGAGGCCATACAGGCCGGATATCATAAGGCCAGCCAGTAAACCGCGGCTATGTTTGACAGGCAAAACCATTTTGCCTGTAGTCATTGCAAAATTATCTTATTTCCAATGATCCGATGAGAATCTTTAGACTTGCCACATACAATGTAAATTCTATAAGATCAAGGCTCCACATCATCATCCCGTGGCTTAAAAGAAATCGACCTGACGTCCTTTGCATGCAGGAGACCAAGGTCGAAGATGGGAAATTCCCTATCTCAGAGTTCGAGGATGCAGGCTATCACATAATATTTAAGGGGGAAAAGCGCTATAACGGTGTAGCAGTCGCGTCCCTGGAGGAACCTAAGGAAGTTTCTTTCGGTTTTGACGATGGCGGCTCTCCCGATAAAGTCCGTTTGATCAAAGGTATATTTTCGAAAATACCTGTCTTAAATACATATGTCCCCCAGGGGCATGACCGGGAAAGTCCGCAGTTCGCGTATAAACTAAAATGGTTCAAGCGCCTCAGAGCATTCCTGGAAAAATCATATTCCCCCGATAAACCGTTGATCTGGTGCGGCGATCTCAATGTGGCGCCAGAAGCCATAGACGTACATAATCCCAAGAGGCTGCTGGGCCATGTATGTTTCACACCGGAGGTATGGGAGGCCTTTGACCTGGTGAAGTCATGGGGGTTTACCGATCTTTTCAGAAGATTTCACCAAGGTGAAGTCGGCCAGTATACATTCTTTGACTACCGTGTGCCAAAATCAGTTGAAAGGGGGCTGGGATGGCGGGTAGACCATATCCTCGCGACACCGCCCCTGGCGGCAAAGTCGGTAAACTGCTCAATTGACATGAATACGAGGCGGACCGAGAAACCATCCGATCATACCTTGCTTTTCGCCGAATTCAAGCTATGACAAAGGAGAAAATTTTATGAGGGACAATGTTGAAATCTTGGAAAAAAACGAGGAAATCGCTCGAAAATTCCGGAAGATCGAGGAAAATCTACCATCATTCCTCAATGTAAAAGACCTTTTTGAAAAGCTTATCATCCAGATTCAGGAGGAATTCAATATCCCGTTCGTATGGATTTCCATCATCAATGAACGTAACTTGTCAAGCCTGGTTCAGACGCTGAAATCCTCGCAACTCCTGAAGGACCGCTTAAACATCATAGACCGGAGCGCGTTCTTAAATATTCTCGCAAACGGCACAAAGCCGGTACTTGCCAATAATCACCTAAGGTCCTTTTATAAACTCCAGCCGCTTAAAAAGAAATATTTCATCAAGTCCCTTGCTGTCGCCCCAATAACCCTGAATAATGAGATCATCGGCAGCATAAATTACGGTGACCCCTCAAACCATCGCTACCAGCCGGGTATGGATACAACCCTGCTGGAAAAACTGGTCTCTAATATATCCCTCCATCTGTCAGAGATCATGACGGCTTCCCGGCAAAAGACTACATAAATAGAGCCGACCCGAACCTTACTCATCAGTCACACCTTTTAACAGAGGGGAAATGATGTTATGTACAAAATCATCTATTTCATCGGCATCGTCCATCAACTGCACTCGCTTCAAGACCTCCCGCGACTGCGCCTGCCTCACATTTCTGATCAGATGCTTGATAATCGGCACTGAAGGCGCATTCATGCTTAGTTGATTTATGCCCATCCCCAGATAGAGGTAAGCACATTTAGGATTTGCCGCTGCTTCGCCGCAAATGACCATGGGCTTCTCATTTCTCTTACAAATAGATGCTATATCTGAAATGGTTGTGATCACGGCAGGATGGAGGGGATTATATATCGGCGCTACCTTTTGATTATTTCTATCCACAGCCAGCACAAACTGGACCAAATCATTTGTCCCGACACTGACGAAATCAACGTACCGAAGCAGCTTTTCTAATATAACGACAGCCGCCGGCACCTCAAGAAGAATCCCCACTTTGATTTTGTCATCAAACGGATTGTGCCTCTCGCGCAACCGCTCTTTTTCTTCGTTTAAAATTGACAAGATATCTTTTATTTCTCTGACTGAGGATATCATGGGGAACAGGATCCTTAGGGAACCGAAGGCTGATGCCTTTAAAATGGCCCGAATCTGCTCCCTGAAAACATCTCGCAGCTCGAGGGACACCCGGATAGATCTCCAGCCCAGATATGGGTTATCCTCTCTCGGATAATCCACGTAGGACAGAAATTTATCTCCACCCACATCAAGTGTGCGAATGGTAACTTCCTTCCCTTTGGCCGCCTCAAGAATCCGCCGGTATAGATCCATCTGTTCATCTTCAGATGGAAAACGTTCCCTCACCAGAAATGGGAATTCTGTCCTGTAAAGACCGATATGATCGGCCCCATATTTGTCGACCAATTCCAAGTCGGATAAAAGTCCGATGTTTGCACCGAGCTTGACTTCAAAACCATCCCGCGTACGAGGCTTCAGTTGCCTGAGTCCCTCAAGCCTTCCGATCTGTTGCGACTTTTCATTTTCCAGCCGCTGATATTCCCGGACGATGACTTCCGGTGGATTATGAAAGATCAAACCCGACGTGCCGTCGATAATCAATAAATCATCCTCCTTAATCTCCCTGAACATCACCCTGGAAGTAATGACCATTGGTATTTCAAAGGACCTCGCCAGAATCGCCACATGGGACGTTTCACCGCCCTTCGACAGGATAATACCTTTAAGGTTTTCCTGCCTAAGCAGGATAAGCTCACCAGGAGATATGCTTGATGCGATTAGGATGGTCTTCTTTGCAAATCTTCTGGTATCATCCTCTTCAAGGCCGAGGAGATTTTTCAATATACGTCTCCCAACATTTTCAATATCGAAGCCCCTCTCCCGCAAATAATGATCCTCTATTCTCGAAAAGACCCTTACATAGTCTGAAATAACTTCTTTTAAGGCATATTCGGCGGCGAACCTCTGCTTGATATAGTCAATAACTTTGTTTTTCAGGCCACTGTCATGGATATACATCAGGTACGTATGTAAGATATCTTCATCTCCCGAGGAAAGCTCGGACTTTAAGTCATTACACAGCCGCTCGATCTGTGTTTCAGAACGTTTCAGGGCATTTTCAAACCTGCTGATTTCATGATCCACATCATCGGCTTCATGAAAATACACATCGGAAAACCCGATTGGCTCTCTAAAATAATGGGCATGTCCGTCCCCGAATCCCGCAGACACGGGTATCCCCTTCAAGAGTTCCTTCTTAGCCGCTTTAGAGAACGTCTCTCTCTGTGAGTCCAAAGACAATCCCACTGTCTCATCCGTCTTCTCGGGCATTTTTTTCATATCTCTCAAAAGATTCGCATAAGCCGCCTCTCCTGCTATCTGAGACGAAATCATAGAAAAGACGGAAATATCCGATTCGCCTATGGCAGATTCATCCACGGTTTGAATAACCAGCACTCCGAGAGCTTCACCGTGATAAATGAGCGGCAGCCCCAAGAAACTGTGGTACCTTTCTTCGCCGCTCCCTTCAAAATACTTGAATCTCGGGTGACGCGCGGGATTTTTCACAAAAACTGGCCTCATCCCCTCAATGACGAGACCGGTCAAGCCTTCATTGAGTCTCATTTTTATCTTTCCTACCATCTCTTCGCTCAAGCCGTATGTAGCGACGAGTGATAGACATTTCTTGTCTTCATCAAATACATAGATGGAACAAACATCGACGCAAAATTTTTCAGCAACAAGCCTCACAATTTCGCGAAGCGTCTGGACCGGACCGCTTGAATCGGCGATAATCCTGCCTACATCTTCAATTATAGATATGCCTCTTTCTTTAAACGTATGCATATTCATATTTCAGATATCCATATATACTTTTTAATCACCGTCTGACTCTATATTTGAAAGCTAACATTAGTTCCGGTGTTTGACAATTGCTTTATATATACATCATCTCAGGAAGAAAAAAGAACTCACATCCCGGTCAATATACTCATCTTCATTTACCCGCATCAAATTCTTCCCGTCTAACTCCATTACCATCTTTTTCATTTTATCGATCCGGTAGTCTAATTCAACCAGCTTTTTTAAAATCTGGTATCTCGCAATAATTTCTTCTCCTATCATGTAATCCTCAAGAAAAAAATTTCAATAAAACACCAATTTCACTTCATCTTCAAATTTCAAGTGAATGATCCTGCAGCATTGTTGTTGCTTAAAAACTCTTTTTGACAAGGATTTAAATCAGGAACTATGATGGAAATTTCGATGTAATGCTTATCTTGATAACTCAAGAATTACTTTTAAAATACCTTATGACGGTATTATAAAGAATTAAATCATCCCTATCTAATCTATATAGTTCACTTAAATTACTTTTAAAAAATTTACTATTAGCGGCCAGAATTGAAGCTTCAAGAAAACTCGATGGCTTCTCTTCCTTAAATAATAACGTGTTATCTGCTTCCTGTCCCACAACTGCCTCTTCTTTTAGTAACCACTGTTTAGTTTTTATTTTAGATCAATTAAGCCCTTTTATCAATACGAATAGATCGTATGCAAAATACGAGGTAAAACCCTGTATTCGATACTAGCGACGGGCAATTTACAATGCAGGAATTGTCAGACGATAACCATTTGGACAAGTAATATTTTTAAATATGCATATGCCAATCAACCAAGCAATACTTTACCCCGAACATAATTCATGATACAAGAACCTAAAATAATTACGGAAAGGTAATCAGCCGAAACAGTGAAGCGTCGCCACTCGAAGCGGTTTACTAAAAATAAGTTTCACAGGAATCCTAAATCCCGCGATCACACAAGATTACAGGCTGATACTGAACCTGTGTTGAAAGGGATCTTCTCAAAAATCGGAAAACCCATATCATCTCCATTTTCCCCCGATCTCTTTCAACTTCGCGCACTGGAAGCAATCAGAAGAACTGATTGTCTTGTGGTTGCACCTACCGGGGCGGGAAAAACGTGGATAGCTGAACAGGCGATTTTGTCCGTTTTCAGCAGGGGTGGAAGATGCTGGTATGCTTCTCCGCTGAAGGCGCTGACCAATGCCAAGTGGGTCGAATTCGGCCTCCGGTTTGAAAGCCGGAATGTAGGCATTCTGACAGGCGACACCAAAGAAAACACCGATGCCCCCATAATCGTCGGTACCACGGAAATCCTAAGAAACCAGCTGTATGATGTAATGCACCGCGGTGATGACCTGAACTGTGATCTTGTCATTCTGGATGAGGCGCACTTCCTGGGGGACGCGGACCGTGGGGTTGTATGGGAGGAGGTTATGATCTATCTCCCCGTCAGAATAAACATCCTCTTGTTATCAGCCACAATAGGAAACGGTGATGAGATAGCACGATGGCTTTCCACAATACGGGGAAAGGAATGCGTTGTCGTTAAAGAGGAAAAGAGACCGGTTCCTCTGTATCCCCTGTTTATCCATCCTTCAGGGAGACTCATGCCATACCTGGAAAAGAAAAGGTTATTCGGAAAGATCAGCGAATTCCTCAATGAAAAGCATAACAGAAGACCATACCGCG
>DASPQI010000318.1:0-5318 GCA_035625045.1 Syntrophales bacterium
AGAGGTTTTCGAGGCCCGCTTCGTTGTCCAGTACAACATAGGGATACTGATTGACCATCTCTTTCAAAACTGCCTTCAGGACGTTATTGGCATAGCAGTAACAACCCGGCCCCTCGGATCGTCCCATGGCGATGAGGTCAAAGTCATTGTTCTCTACAAGACTCTCGGCGATGCGAAGTTGCAGAAAACGCTTCTTGTCCATGCCCCCTACTTTGCCCTCCTGCGTGAATTTCCGGGCTTCTTCACGGACTCCACCGATAGTATTTACTATTTTTACTCCCAGGGCAGTATCAAGGCAGGTATTGGGATCGGCATCCACGGCCAGCACGGGACGTAATCCCTGCTGGAGCAAACGCATCACCAGAAGCGCTGCCACGGTCGTTTTGCCGGTACCGCCTTTCCCCGCCACCGCGATCAGTTTACTCATGACGGTGCCTCAAGGGTGTTCAGGATGTCTTCAAAACAGCGAAGCAAGTCATCGGGTAAATCATCAAGGACAGAGCGGCCGTCCCTATCGGCACGGCGAAGTTCCTCCCGGTAGGGTATAATACCAAGAAATGCACTTTCCGGAAAGGCCTCCCGGATGAAATGTTCATCCTCAGGCCCAGTTACCTTATTGGCCACAAGATAGATGTCCCGTAAGCCGATGTCATGGGCGAGCCGCAGGATTCGCCGGGTGCTGTCTACAGCCCTCTGCCCGGGCTCGATGACGACTATCATCCTGTCGACGCCACTTGCAGTGGCCCGACCTAGGTGCTCTACACCGGCCTCCATATCCATAACCAGGGCGTCATCCTTGTACAAGATGAGATCGGTGACTAATGCGCGCATCAGCACGTTTTCCGGACAGGCGCAGCCGCCCCCTCCTCGCTCAATGGCGCCGAGGACGAGGAGCGCCACACCATGATGATGGTAAGCGAATCTGTCTGAAATATCGGATACCTCCGGATTGAGCTTGAATATCTGTCCGTACTGTTTAACTTTCGCCCCTGTTCGCTCCTCGATTAGAGCCGCCTGACGGGAGATGGGGATGATCCTTTCCTGTTCAGATGCTGGAATCCCTAGGGCAGCTGCTAGATTGGCATCAGGATCGGTGTCCACTGCCAGGACCTTCCGGCTCCGGCGAGCCATAAGGAGTACCAGGGCAGCAGCCAGCGTCGATTTACCGGCTCCCCCCTTTCCGGAGATAGCAAGCTTCATAAGTCAATTCAAAATTCAAAATGAAAAATGCAAAGTAGAAAAATAATACATAAAATGCAAAATGAAATTTTGATTTGTTCTGTTTTTTTGCACTTTGCTTTTTGACTTCTGCATTATCTATATTTTTCTTTCATCCTTGCGGAGAGCGCCGCCAGCCTGTCGTATACTAGCTCTGCATCTTCAGGCGTCAGGGAACCGGTGCCGCACGAGGGTGTAAGCAGGGACTGTTCGGCGATGAGTCGTTTTTCAATACCTTTGGAAGCCAGAAAATCCATCATGTGTTCAAGCTTCTCCACGAGTCCCTCCACAGTCTGTTCCCGGATAGCAGCTGAGGTAGGAACAATCCCCCAGGCCAGCGCACCGCCTCTTGTAAGATGGGGCTTGACAGCTTCGGCGTACATGGCAATTGTCTCACCGTATTGGAAGGCATCGAAGCTGATTATATCCGCACCTGCGTCGATAGGTATGCTCCATTCCGTGTTGCCGCAGCAGTGCATACCGGCGATGCCTCCATCGGCGCGTACGGCATCGATCATATCGGTGAGCAAACTAATGATATCTTCCCGGCGGACGGACACGTAAGTTGAACTGCCGAAAGCAGACAGAATAGGCTCATCGATAAAACATATTACCCGTTCCCCGTATGGCTTAAATATGCGGATCTGCCAGCGGCAGATCATGGCCAGTGTTTTCGCAATTATATCCCGAAATTCTTCATTATAGTAAATCGCCCGCTTCTTTTCATCCACGACTGCAAGCGAAAAACTGCACGGGCCTGTAACTTGACATTTCACGAAAGGGAGTTTTTTGTTCCGCTGCCGCAGTTTATCTTCCAGTGCATGTATTCCAACAGAAAAGGCCGGACTGATGGCCACCGCAGCAAAATCGCCGTTTCCATCTTCGGGGTCCATGGCCAGAAGGTAGGACTCATAAAATTGTGCGAAAGCTTCAGAGTAATCACCAGATGTATCAAAATAGAGGCGGTTCTTTTCCCGGTCGATAACGGCGCAAGGCATATGTTCGGAAAACTGGATTTCCATCTGCTCATTGAGGCCAAGTTTGGGTAATTGTGGCCAGTGCGGCGCTTCCGGCAGTTTGGATAGTATCAGGTCAACAGCTTGTTTCGGATCATTAAGAGGCATGCTGCCAATAGCGGTCGCCAAGAACTTAGGCTTTACAATCATTGCATGGTAACTCCTTTATGACTACTTACTAAAAAGAGTCCCCCTTTTGCAAAGGGGGATTCAGGGGTTTTGACCGAGTTTGACACTTTAAAATTTCCCAGAGCCCCCTTTATGAAAGGGGCACATATTTGAGGGTTAATAAAGGTCAGTCAGTGCCAGGTGCTGTGATACCTGTGATATTTCCGTTATCGTCAATATCGATATGATAAGCTGCCGGTACTTTCGAAAGTCCTGGCATACGCAGGATCTCACCGGTGATGGGGATGAGGAAGCCTGCACCTGATGCGATCTTGATTTCTCGAACGGTGACAATGAAGTCGCTGGGCAGTCCCAAAAGAGCGGGGTTGTCCGAGAGCGACTGCTGTGTCTTGGCAATACATATCGGGAGTTTGTCAAAGCCGAATTTCTTTATAAGGTCTAGATTTTTCTTCGCGAGCGGCTGGTAGTCGATGGAAACAGCGCCGTATATCTTACTTGCGATAGTGAAGATCTTGTCTTCCACTGGCAGCTCCCATTTATAAAGTGACTTAAATGTGCCGGATGACCTAGCAACTATACTTACTGCTTTTTCTGCGAGTTCCAACCCTCCTTCACCACCAAGACGGAATATGTCGGCAGGTGCGATGTTCATTCCTTCATCTTCCGCGGCCCCTATGACGGCCTGTATCTCTGCATCCGTATCAGAGGGGAAACGATTCAAGGCGATTATACAGGGGACATTGAACTTACTGATGTTTTCATAGTGTTTCCTCAGATTCGCCATGCCGATAACCGCCACACGGGGGTTGGGTACGTTGAGTTCCTCACGGGGTACACCGGCGTGATATTTCAGGGCACGCACTGTTGCCACCAGGACAACGATGCGGGGATTTAAGTTTCCGTAAGGCGCTACAATGTCGAAAAACTTTTCCGCGCCCAGCTCAAAACCGAACCCTGCCTCGGTCACAACATAATCAGCCAAACGAAGTGCAAGGTCGGTGCCCATGATGCTGTTTGTTCCCTGAGCGATGTTGGCGAATGGCCCACCATGAATAATGGCCGGCACACCTTCCGTGGTCTGCACTAAATTGGGGAGAAGGGCATGTTTCAGGAGGGCCGTAACGGCTCCCTCGACCTTGAGATCCCTAGTAAAGACAGGCTTATCGTCATAGGTAAAACCTACCAGTATCTTTCGTATCTTGTCTTTTAATTCGGCGTAAGATCGTGAGAGGCAGAGAATCGCCATTATTTCGCTGGAGGGAACGATGTCGAAACCGGTCTCACGAGGTACGCCGTTTGTGGAACCGCCGAGACCGATGACAATATCCCGCAGTGAGCGATCATTCATGTCCAGCACGCGACGCCAGGTGATCTTACGCGGATCGATATTCAGGGTATTACCGTGAAATACCGAGTTATCAACAAGAGCCGACAGGAGATTATGGGCGCTTTCAATAGCAGGAAAATCGTTCGTAAAATGAAGATTGATGTCGTCCAAGGGAAGTACGCAGGAAAGGCCGCCGCCGGTAGCGCCGCCCTTAATACCGAAAACAGGTCCGAGAGACGGCTCGCGCAGGGTAACTATCGTTTTCTTCCCCAGTCTGGCAAGGGCTTGCGAAAGACCGATGGATACAGTGGTCTTCCCTTCACCAGCAGGCGTTGGCGTCATAGCGGAAACGAGGATCAGAGACGCATTTTCCCTGCGTTCAAAGCGCTTGATCGCCTCGATTCTAACCTTGGCCTTGTAGCGTCCGTACAATTCCAGATCATCTTCCGCGAGGCCTATAGATGCAGCTATTTCCGTGATCGGCCTAAGGCCCTTGATAGAACGTTTTTCTTTTTCTTTTCCCATGGCTACTTGTTAATTACCGCATCGAACCGGATATCAATATTGTACTCGTCGCTGATGCGGGTGATAGCACTCTTGAGATCGACAATCTTAACAGCCGGCGGCAGGGAAAAATAGCAGGTCATTTGAAAAACGTTGGCGCCTGACGTAGGATCATGATCGACGTTGGTTAATATATCCTCTATGTTGATCCGCCTGTCATGAAGCACCTTACAGATTTGATGGATGATCCCCGGTCGGTCGATAGATATGGCGATGAGCTTGTAAGGAATCGACGGCAAGACCTCTCTGTGAAGAGGTGCCTTTGTTTTCCGGATGTAAATATCCAGACCGGTTTTTTCACGGAGGATGTCCAGGTCATTGATCAGCTGTTCGATATTATCGTTATTGCCGGAAGTCAGGATAACCATGCCGAATTCATTTCCCAGTACACAGCCGCGCGAGCGCTCGATATTTATTCCGCGCGCCGAAAAAAATTCCGCGATTTCCCTCACCAGACCGGGACGGTCAGGCCCCATTGATGAAAAAACGACGTATGATCTCATATGTCAACTCCGTATTTTTTCGTTCATTGTCAATCTGCTTTAAACCTGCCGCAAGTTACCTTCGCTCTCTGTGTAACAGATGATGCAATTAACAGATGCACCAGAATGAAGGCTTATAACTATTTTCACATATCTATATTGCGGTGAAGTGTCAAGAAAAGAAAAGCACGTTGTTTGTTTAAGAAAAAAACTATTATTTCTTACGCTTGAAGATCCCGTCTATTTTGGCCATCAATTCTTCGGGCGTTACCGGCTTGGCAATAAAATTTCTCCCTCCTATAATTCCTTCTTGAGATTGGACTTCCCTCCTAGAGGCTATGGCAGTAATGAACAACACAGGGATGTTTCTTGTTCTTGGATTTTCAAGTAGCAGCTCTGCTACCTGCCCGCCCCCCATTTCCGGCATAATGATATCCAGAAGAATTAAATCAGGACGTTCCCGTGATGCCATAATTACGCCTTCGGATCCGCTTGTAGTCGTCAATACTTTAAATCTACCGGTTTTTTCAAGATTGAGTTTGACAAAAAAACAAAAATCTTCTTCGTCATCGATGAGCAAAA